>NZ_JAHLOH010000011.1:0-29200 GCF_018917285.1 Tissierella carlieri
TGATGATTTCATAGACGAAGCTTTATCATATGCAAAGCGAAATTTAGAGCAATCCAAAGAAACTTAGAGCAATTCTATGAAGATATTGTACTATTTTTTCATATTTAGTTTACAGAGCCTATTTTTTTATATTATATTTATAAGTTTAAATGATTATACTACATTTAAGCATTAAAGTAAACGAATATTTAGACTATTCTGTAAGTTTATTTTTTGTCAAAGTTTAATCACAAGATAGAAATGTTAAAACCCTTAATGGTATAATCATTATCTTTCCATTAAGGGTTAATCTCTTCTGCTATTTTTATTCTATAGACTTTGTAATATTTTCCAATATTGGATTAAAAATTTTATCTATAATTTTATCTGATTCTCCATAGCTGTTATTAGAAATATTGCTTATTTCCTTGACCATAGGAATTTCTCCTAGAAGCTTTAGGTTCATATCTTCTAAAAATTTATTTATATTTTCTGTATCATATATTTTTATCTTTTCATTACAGCTTGGACATAAGACATAACTCATATTTTGTATAACACCTATTATACTTATATTCATTTTCCTCGCCATATTTACTGCTTTAGCTACTATCATTGAAACCATATCTTGAGGTATTGATACCATTACCAGTCCGTTAATTGGTATTGAATCCATTACAGTCAATGCTACATCTCCTGTTCCTGGTGGCATATCAATAATAAGATAATCTAATTCATCCCATAATACATCTGTCCAAAATTGTTTAACAGTTGCTGAAATAATCGGTCCTCTCCATATGACAGGTTGATTTTCATCTTCCATCAGTAAATTAAAGGACATAACTTTAATTCCATCCTCAGTCTCTACTGGATAAAGAAAATTCTCCGTAGATTCTACCTCTGCATCTTTAATATCAAGTAATCTTGGAATACTTGGCCCTGTAATATCAGCATCAAGGATTCCCACCTTGTATCCTTTTTTCCTCAATCCTTTAGCTATTAAAACAGATACAGTAGATTTTCCTACTCCACCTTTTCCACTCATTACACCTATTACTTTATTTATCTTATTTAATGGATTGTTCTCTATCATACAGCCATCCTTAGGCTTTGAACAGGAACTTTTGGATGGACAATTGTTGCAATTTGCCATAATAATCTCCTTTCTCAGTTAATTTATTTATTATATCCTAGTAAATATTTCTAATCCACAGATTTTAATGATTCTACCATCTTTACATTCTTAAGTTTATAATACATTGCAAGATTTACAAGAATTGCAAAAATCAAGGTTAATAGTATTGAGAAAATATAACTTTTTAATTCTAATTTTAATCCAAACATTATATTTTCCATTTCAACTGTTGTCATTATAAACTTATGCAAAAATATTCCCATAACGAGACCTGCTAAAGCTCCAATAATAGTCAATATTGTGTTTTCTCTATAGATATATACTGATACCTCATTATCATAAAATCCTAAAACCTTTATAGTTGCAATTTCTCTTATTCTTTCAGATATATTGACATTAGTTAAATTATATAAAACTACAAAAGCTAAAGCTCCAGCAGAAATAATCATAACTAAAACTACATAATTTAAACTTTTAATAGTATCTTCAAAATTTTCCTTAATTGAAGTATTAAAACTAACACTAGAAATCCCTTCTTTTTTTATCAATTCTCTTGATAATTTATCTTCAAATTCTTTAGAAGTATCAGATAGGATTCCAATAGCTTCATTGAATTTTACTTCTTTTTGAAATATCTCATCATAATAATTGGGAGATAAATATACATAATTAAATGTATAGTTTTCTGTAATCCCAGTTATTTTTACTTTAGCCTTATCATCTTCATTGTTAATTAGGGTTATTTCATCTCCTATATCTACATTTAAACTTTTACTCACCTGCTCGGTAATTACCACTCCCTTTTCTTCTATGTTAATTTCTTTTTCATCCTTACGTCTTTGCAAATGAATAAAATTATCTATATTTGTTATATCCTTTGGGATAATTATTGATATATCTTTTTTTAAGCTACCTGAATCTAGAGCTCCACTTTCCTTTGAAATAAGTTCATAGGACTTTATCTTATCATTATTCTCTAGATGCTTTATCCCCTCAGTTTCTAATCCTACAGTCATATCATAGGTAAATAACACTCCAAATTGCCTATCTACTACAGTTTTAATAGAATCTCTTATTCCAAAAGCTGTAAGCATTAGAGCAGTACAACCTGCTATTCCAAATACAGTCATAAAAAATCTTCTTTTATATCGAAATATATTTCTAATAGTTACTTTATAACTAAAGTTAAATCTATTCCAAATGAAAGGTATATTTTCAAGGAGTATTCTTTTACCTAACTTCGGAGCCTTTGGCCTCATTAGAGATGATGGATTTTCCCTTAACTCATTATTGCAAGCAAGAAATGCGGTAGTAGTGGTCAATCCTATAGCCCCTAAAGATATAAAAGTGGCTAAGCTTACATTAAATCTAAGAGTTATAGACGGTAATGTATACATTATTCCATAGGCATTGAAAATAACAGTAGGAAACAATGTATATCCTATCCCAATTCCTATTATACATCCTAATATTGTTGCAGCTAAAGCATAAAAGATGTATTTAAAGGCTATATCCCATCTCCTATAACCTAAAGCCTTTAATGTCCCTATATTTATCCTTTGCTCATCTACCATCCTCGTCATAGTAGTCAAACATACTAATGCTGCAACCAAAGCAAAGAAAACTGGAAATACTTTAGATATAGCATCAATACGATCCGCAGCCCCACCATAATCTACATATGAATAATGAGATTTTCTATCCAATACATACCATTTCCCTTTTTCAATTTTCTTTATCTCTTTTTCCCCATCCTCAATTTTTTTCCATGCCTTTCTTAATTCTTCGTCTGCTTTTTCTTTTGAATCATTATATTCTTTTTCTCCCTTTGCCAAATCTATTTTTCCTTTATCTAATTTTTCTCTAGCCTTTTTAATCTCTAAAAGCCCTTCTTTTTCACCTTTTATAAGATTTAACTTTTCATTCTCTAATTTTCCCCTTGAAGAAGCTAATAAATTTTTACTTTGATTAAGTTCTTCCTCACCTTTTATAAGTTCCTTTTTATTTTTAGCCAAATCTTTCTTTCCATTATCTACAGCTTCTTTCGTCTTAGCTAAAATCCCTAATGTAGTCTGTAAATCTATATTTAGTTTTTCCTTTTCTTCCTTTGTCAATAAAGGATTTTTTAGAGCATCATTAATTTGTGCTATCTTCCCCTCTAATAGAGTTATACCTTCCTCTCCTTTTTTTATTTCTTCTTCAGCTTTTTTGAAACCTTCTTCGGCTAATGATTTTTTTTCATTAAAAACCTTAAGCCCTTTTTTGTACTCCTCTTCCCCTATTAATAATTCCTTTTCTGCTAATTCAATCTTTTCTTTACCTTCTTTAATAGATAAATTGAACTTCCTTTCATTATCTTTAAGTTCTTTTTCACCATTACCTATCTCTTTTTTAGCATTCTCTATTTCCTCTAAAGCTTCCATTAATTTTTCTTCAGCTTTAGCTTTTTCATCAAAGTATTCTTTTTTACCTTCTGCTATCTTGTCTTCTGCCTCTGATAAAATTTCCCTATATCTTATTTGTTCTCTATCTTTGGCTAGTTCCTTTATCTTATCTGTAATTGGATTGATTACATCAAAATATTCATCTTTATATGAATTCAGTTCCTCGGCGCCTTTCACAGTAATATATATATCTGTATATATATCTAATATAAAATTTTCTTGAGGAATCATAATAAAATCTCTCACTTGCCCATTTCCAATATTACTATTACCCTTTTCAAAGGATAAATAATATGGAGTCTGAACAGCGCCTACTACTATAAATTCAGTATTTTTTAGACTATCAGATAAAGGTTCTTCTTTTCCAGAAAATAGTTTGATTTTAGAGCCTATAGGTACTCTCAAAAAATTCTCTTTCCCTGCTTCAATTACACATTCATTAGATTTGTCCGGTAACCTTCCTTTTACTAATTTTACACCATTTATCTGTTGTTCCGATGAAAATCCATGTACTCTAAGTACAACTTCTTTCTCTTTATATTCTGCTAATGCATCAATAGTGTAAGTTCCAAAGCTTTCTTTTATACCTTTAATTTTACTTATTTCACTTAGATCATCTTCAGTTAAACCTAAAGTTGACACTACTCTTATATCCATTAAATTATACTCATCATAATATTTATCAGCTGTATATTCCATATCTTCTGGAGCAATTTTAACGCCTGAAAAAAATGCCACTCCCAAAGCTATAATGGCTACAATAGATATAAATCTACCTAATGATTTTTTAATATCTCTTAAAACGTCTTTTGTTAGTGCAGTCTTTTTCACTACCATTCAATCCCTTCTACTGAAATAGGATTGCTATTTATGGTTTGACTTTCTATCATACCATTTTTAACTCTTATAACTTTATCTCCCATTGGAGTTATAGCTAAGTTATGAGTTATCACGACTACGGTCATCCCTCTCTCTCTGCAAGTATCTTGTAGAAGTTTTAATATAGACTTTCCTGTATTATAGTCTAACGCTCCTGTTGGTTCATCGCATAAAAGTAGCTTCGGGTTTTTAGCCAATGCCCGTGCAATAGCCACTCTCTGCTGTTCTCCTCCTGATAACTGGGCAGGAAAGTTTTTCTTCCTGTCCTTTAGTCCTACTGCATCTAATACTTCTTCTGTATTTAAAGGATTATTACATATTTGAGTTGCAAGTTCTACATTTTCAATAGCTGTTAAATTTTGAACTAGATTATAAAACTGAAATACAAAACCTATATCATGTCTTCTATAAGTTATAAGTTCCTTATTTGAAAAAGAACTTATTTCTCTTTTATCTACTACTACCTTTCCAGATGTTGCTGTATCCATACCTCCCAATATATTTAGTATTGTGCTTTTCCCTGCCCCACTAGCTCCTGCTATAACAACAAACTCTCCTTTGCCAATGGAAAAATTTGCTCCAGACAGAGCTTCTATTTTCACTTCTCCCATTTGATATAATTTTCTTACATTTTGAAATTCAATATATTTTTCCATTTTTGTTTACTCCTTAACTAATGATGTATATTTTTTATTTTTAAAATGCTAGATTTAATAATAAAAATATTTATAATATAGAGTTTATCATATTTTACTAATATGTTAACCATAATTTACAAAAGAAAAAGCGATTAATTTAAATAATCGCTTTTTCATCTTATTTTAAATCATATTAGCATAGATAGAAACTGCATCTCTTAAAAATTCCGCTAGCCCAGACTGCTCTTTATCATAATATTCTTTAAATCTTTCATCCTCAACATACATTTGAGCAAGATTAGCATGTGCTTCTTTAGTATAAGAATCCCAGAAATAACTTAGCCACTGACGATGTAACTCCACCGCTTTTTGTGCTAGTTCTCCTCCTGGATTCTTAGTATCATATGCTAATTTTAATGTCTCTATTACATTAGAACTAAGTTGCTGTAACTCTTTGTATTGTTCTTCAGTCATATTTCTTAGCATTTTATTTGATTTATCTACTTGCTCATCTCCATATTTCTCTCTAGCTTCTTTTCCAAACCTCTCTTCATTATCACTAATCATTTTTTGTTTAAAACCTTCAAACTTTTCTTTATCACTCATTTTAATTCTCCCTTCTTTTAATGCTATGGTCTTCTCCACATTAGCTATTAACAAATCTATTTGATTTCTTTTTTGAAGGAGTTTTTCACGATGTTGTATAAGTGCAGAGAATTCATCAAAAGAAACTGATGTCACTATATCTTTTATACTCTCTAAATCCATACCTAATTCTCTATAGAATAATATCTGTTGTAATCTATCAACTTCTTTATTACCGTATATTCGATACCCTGATGAGTTAATTCTTGCCGGCTTAAGAATTCCTATCTCATCATAATATCTAAGTGTTCTACTACTAATTCCTGCTAGATTAGCCAACCTTTGCACTGTATATTCCATTTCATTAACCTCCTTACAAGTTTACTATACACCTTTACGTTACGTCAAGGTCAATAGTTATTCTTAATTTTTGTAATATATAATCTCAATAAAGTTAATAATATTAAATAACCTAAAACTAAATCTTGCTATCTTAGAAAGGGATGTGAATTATGGATACTAATGAATATTTAGTATGTACAGAATGTAAAGGAGTCTATTTTCAAATTAAGAGAGAAGCTACTTATTTATATACATACAAATTAGAAACACCTTTGACAAAGAATTTAAGTGATAAAGATGAAGGATTACCCTTTTTATTTGATAATAGAGAACTACTAAATAGTAATGAATATATTGAATGCAGAAATTGTGGTGCAATATATCCCTATGACTTATATAATAATAATAAAATTCATTTTACAATTGTTCAAAAGGCAGCGCGATCTGACATTATTGAGGAACCCGAATTTCTTGGTTAAATATATTAAAGCCAGTCAAGAAAATATAAGATTTCCTAACTAGCTTTAATATTTAACTTAAATTATCGTGCCTAAATAGTCCTGAAGTTTTATTAACATCCATAACAAACATTATGCCCTTACCTGGTTCATCAATATGCATAGCTTCTTTTATAGCCTTTATTATATTATCTGATTTTTCTCTCTCAACTATTGTCATAACTATTTCTTTCTCTGGTTCAATATTCATGGAAAAGAACATAGTATTTTCATGTATGCCTGAACCTCTCGCATTAATAATAGTTGCCCCTCTTGCTCCTGCTGAAGTAGCAGCATCTACAACTTCTTCTCCAAGTCCTCTCTCTACTATAGTAAAAATCACTTCATATTCCATATCATCTTTTCCTCCTATTCTTAGGTCCATATCAGACTTGCCATAACTTTTTACACCTAAAACCTTCTTTACAGGTAAAGAGAAGATTATTCCATGATTAGGTTTATTTAAATGAAATTTTTCAGTTAAGACTTCATGAATCTGATCCTCAAGTTTATCTTCTGAAACCATAAACACTATTTCTTTCTTTGCTTCGTCAAGTCCTAATATTTCTAAAATATGATTTTTAACTGTTCCTCTTCCTAGAAAAATGGTCCCTCCTGCTACACCAATTTTTTTTGCTTCCTTTAGAACTTTACTTCCATTGCCTAAGTTTACTATAGCAACAGATAAAACTAATTCTTTATTAATCATATCTAATTCCAATTTAGTTCAACTCCTTTTTTCCAGCCTTGCGTTCATATATTAGACCTAATATCTGTATAGCAATTAAAGGCGTCAATGCTACCATGGCAATTACACCAAAGGCATCCATTAATACATCTGCCCCCTCTATTGCTTCTGCCACGCCTTGAGCAAATGCCAATATAAAAGTAGCAGTCATTGGACCAGAAGCTACTCCACCTGAGTCAAAGGCAATGCCTACAAATAGTTTAGGTGTAAAATAAGACAATGCTATTGCTAATAAATATCCTGGCACAAGAAAATGCCATAATTTAATACTGGGGATTAATATCCTTATCATAGAAAGAGATACTGCAATTGCAACTCCTATTGATAATGTATATAAGATTACTTTCTTTTTAATATGTCCACTTGTAACTTCTTCAATCTGTTCATTTAATACATATACTGCTGGTTCTGCAAATATTACTGTAAATCCAAGAACAAAGCCTATTGCTACAACAATCCAATTCTTATCAAGAGATGCAGCAGCATGTCCTATAGCAGTTCCTGCCTCCATAAACCCTGCATTTACTCCAGTTAAGAATAATACAAAGCCTATAAATGTATAAAGCAAACCTTTTAAAATCTTATTAAGTTGTTTTTTAGATAGTTTAAAAAATATAATTTGAAATATAAAAAATAAGAATAATAACGGAATCATCGCCATTATAACTTCCATTGATATCACGGGCATTTCATGTATGAAGGAAGCTAATATACCATTTGTATTAACAGAATGATAGGGTAAACTTCCTGTTAGAGATTTTATGCCTGAAAACAGGCTCATTATGAGGACTGCCATCATAGGACCAGCAGATGCTATACCAACTAATCCAAAACTTGATTCTTCAGATGCCTTTCCTCCCTGAGTGGAGGATACACCTAAACCTAGTGCCAAAATGAATGGTACTGTCATTGAGCCTGTTGTAGCTCCACCTGAATCAAACGCTATTCCTAGAAATTCTTTAGGCGATAAGATTACTAGAAAAAATATTATACTATATAATAGTGTTAAAAGTTTGTGTAATGGAATATTAAATACAATCCTTGATAATCCAACAGCAACTAATACACCTACTCCTATTGAAACTACAATTACAATACTTGTCTGTGATAATACTCCAGAAGTCACGTCACTTACTTGTCTTGCCAGTACTAACAAGTCAGGTTCTGCAACATTTATAAAAAATCCAAGAATGAATCCAAATATTATTATAAGCCATATATTTTTAGTCCTTGTTAGAGATGACCCCATTAAAGTACCTATAGATTGTATTCCTAGTTCAGCACCAAACAAAAATATTGCTAAACCAAATATAATAAA
The DNA here is from genome assembly GCF_018917285.1 of Tissierella carlieri. NCBI lineage: Bacteria > Bacillati > Bacillota > Tissierellia > Tissierellales > Tissierellaceae > Tissierella > Tissierella carlieri. Next base: position 8,566 of record NZ_JAHLOH010000011.1, read on the forward strand.
TATTGCTCCAACTATAAACTTCCACATTAAATTTGCTCCTATTGGAGCTATGGTGAAGTTCAAAATCAGCACCAGAATAGTAATTGGTAACACAGCTAATGTAACCTCTTTCAATTTTTGAGTCAACATGTTCAAATAGTATCAGCATCCTTTCTGTATATAATATATATTTTTTAGTTCATATATATTATAGTATAGAATTTATTTCTATGTAAACCTTTTATTTCGTTTCTCTAATATTTTTTAATAAAAGGATTGCCAAAAATAGTATTTTAATTGAAACAATAGGTACATTAATCACTAATGACCCCATTGTTATTCCATATATAGTTTTATTTTAAATTTTACTACTTATTAATTTAATTTTTCTAGTTTTCTGGATTTAGACTAAAATAATATTCCAATCCATTTACTATAGAATCTACTACCTTATCTTGATAAGAATCATTTAACAAAAGTTTCTCTTCATTTTCATTGGATAAAAAACCATATTCAACTATTATAGCTGGCATTTTAGTTTGATTTAAAACTATTAAATCTTCTCTACCTATAATACCTTTGTCAGTAGCTCCAGTACCTTTTACTAATTCATCTAACATAATTTGTGCCAGCACATCATTATTGGAATCATTAATAGTGCTTCTTCTATTTGGGTAATATAATACTTGAATCCCGTTTATACTATTATTATTTTCTATAGCATTGCCATGAATACTAACAAATATCCTAGCCTTTTTCTCATTTGCCATATCTGCTCTATAATTGTTATCTACGAATTCATCCGTCTCCCTAGTCAAAATAACTTTATAATCCATAGACATGAGTTTTTCATATAATTTTTTAGCTATTTCTAAATTTATATCCTTTTCATAATGGTTGTTAACACTAATAGTGCCAGAATCTTTCCCTCCATGTCCAGGATCTATAACTATTACTTTTTTTGATGAAATAAAATCTCTTTTTAGAAAAGAAAATCTTTGAAATACATTGAAAAAGATAAGTATTAATACTATTATCAAAAAAATTGCCCTAATTCTTCTAAATATCATCTGTCTTTCCTCCAAGAATATTGCTAATATTTTATTTAAATAGATAAGACTTTTCAGCAATACTAAACTGATAGCTAGTTAATCTTTGCTTGTCCAAAAGCCACCTAATTTTTTAGAAGGAATAGTAGATATTATTGTTTTATCTCCCATTCCTTCATTATTATAATAATATATTTACTACTTTTAGTTTATCACTTAGATTGTGTCATACTTTCAAAGGTCTTTATACTTTCAAATAAATTCTTATTTTCTTCTATCTTCTGTTCTCCCCCTACAACAGATATATAATTTTGTTCTAATATTTTTTCTATCATATCGGCAAAACCCCTTATATCTTCATCTGTAGTATTTATTATTTCTTCATACATTCTCCTTATATCATTTTTTGTAACTCCAGAAAAATATAGTTCATCCTCAAGAACAACTTCTAGACTAGGAGTTAGCTTTCCAAAAGGATTCATCTCATTTTGAACATTTGTTATAGTCCCAATTATATGATTTATCATTTCTTGCTCTGTTGCTTTAAAATTTCTTATAAAATCTGCTATTCCATCAAATACTTCTATTGTCTCTTTTATATTAGGATCTTGAGTTGAATAAAATATAACTTTACCATCTTCACTTATTTTAACTCCAGTTCCATAAGCTCCTCTTTTGACTCTTATTTCATTCCATAGATATTCACTACTTATGATTTTCTCAAGAACTTTCATTTTAGGACTATATTTATATCCTTCTTCTATAAAATTCCCACCCTTAAATACATATTGAAGATTAATAGGCATTATTATACCCTCATTCTTATTATTAGAAAGAAATTCATATTTTGCTATAGGATATTTTGAACCATCCATACTGTCTATTAAATTAGGGATATTTTCAACAAGACTATTATATCCTTTTGCATCTCCCAAAAAGCTTATTACCATAGTATCTTGATTAAATATATGTTTTTTTAATTCTAAAAGATTTTCTTGAATTTCATTCCACCTTGTATCAAAGTTTTTATCAAGATTACATATAAATTTATAATAATCAAGACTCACTATCTCTGAAGCATATCTATAATTTTGAGATAAGTAACTATTCATCTTATCCCAGCTAATATACTCAATATAAGAATAATCTTTATAATACATATCTAAATTCAATTTCTCTTCACGAATAATATTCTTTATATGCTCTTTGTCACTGAAATTAATAGAACTCATTATTTCTCCAAATAACTTTAATGAATTTGAAATATTTTCATTAGAAAGCTTGACTAAAGCAGCTTGCATATTTAAACCCATTTTAGAGTTATTAGGTATATTATAAAATCTTGGTCCAAAAAATCTCACTATATCATTATCCATATCATTAAGAATTGAAGATAAGAGATTAATATAGGATAACTTATCCTGTGGTATAGACTTTGTGTCAAAATAAAAAGTTATATATGATGCTTCATCTAAAGGAACAGGATGATATAAAACTTTTACTTTGTCTATTTCTTTTACTTCTGTGGGAAAATCACTAACTTTTATATCTATATCTTCCTTAGATAAATATGGTAATTTAGATAAATCTTCTTGTGAGTCCGGAGTATCTGCCCACTGTCTTAACTCTTTAGTTTGATTTACAAGACTATTTATTTCTGCATCAGATAAATTTGACTTATATTTAGCTAGTTTTTCTTTAAGTTCCATAGTATTTTTATCTTCAAGGCCTTTAACAGGTTTTAATATTACAGTAGATGAATGATTATTTTCAAGAAGATAATCTACAATAAGTTTTTCTAGATAACCACTTTTTATCTTTTGCTTAACTTTATCAAAAACATCCTTGTTTTCTAGGAATTTAGGTGATTTTTCTCCATAAACCCATGATTCCGTCATTCTCATACTGAAATAAAAGGGATCAACATTTGGGTTAGATATTATTCTTCTTTCAATGAAATCCAGCACTTTATTTATATCTTCTTCTTTAAATCCTTCCCGCGTTATCTTTAACAGAGTGTCATCTATTATCTTTTTAATTTTATCTTTATTTTCTTCTTCTGTATCACTGATATAAATTCCATAAGTTGGCTGGATGCCATTAGCTCTAAAATCAGAGAATACCATGTCACTAAGAGAACTGTCTTCAAGAGCTTTTCTTAAAGGAGAAAATTTATCTCCCATTAAAAGCTCATTTAAAATTTGAAAACCTATCACTGTTTCTTTATCTGAGAAATTACTTACTACATAATTATAAGATATATTTGTCTTATTTTTAGAATCAGATTCTTTTGGAATACTATATTCTACTGCAAATGTTTTAGGGAGTTCAAATGGTTTTTGATAAGATATAGAAATATCTATCTTTTCTTTATCAAATTTACTTAGATAATTATCATTTATAAGCTTTAATATCCTATCTGTATCAATATTTCCATATAAGAAAATAAGGGAGTTTGATGGTTTATAATACTCTTTATATGTCTGTATAAATTTCTCTCTTGTTAAAGAGGGTATTTCTTCGGGAAATCCACCTGATTCCCATTTGTATGAAGTATCTGGAAATAAGGATTCTTTTATGGCTTTCATTAATAAAATTCCTGGATCAGAGTACATATTTTTCATTTCATTATATGCAATTCCATTAATTCTAAAGTCTGATTCTTTAGAATCCAATTCATAACTCCATCCTTCTGACTTAAATATATTGGGTTCTTCTAGCATATTAGGATAAAAAATCCCATCTAAAAAAACATTAATCAAATTCTCAAGGTCTTTCTGGTTAGTACTATCGGCTGTATAGGACGTATAATCTTGAGAAGTAGATGCAGTTATAAGTTTACCCATAGATCTATTAAGCATTTGAACAATAGGCTGTTTAACAGGATAATTTTTAGATCCACATAAGACACTATGTTCTATAATATGGTTTACTCCTGTATTATCAGTGGGAGGAGTTTTAAAATTAATGGAAAAGAATTTTTGATCATCATTGTTTTTCATATGAATTAACTGAGCACCTGATTTTATATGTTCATATGTAATTATGGTAGATTTTATATCATCAACCTTCTTTGACGATATGATTTTAAACCCGTGACTAATATTTTCTTTTTCAGCGATAACTGAAGAAGAAAGAAGATATGAAAAAATAATACTAAATATTAAAGTTAAAGAAATTAACTTTGATTTTCTGAGCATATAAAATTCCTCCTATTTAATAAATTTAAATTATCTAATCTGTTGAAATTAAAAAGTTTCAAACTAGATAATAATACTTTATCAAGTTTGAAACCTACATTTATTAATATAATATTTAGAAAACCTTAAATTTTTCTTACATTTCATATTTAACTTTATTTTCAATTGGTAGAAATACAGTAAACTCTGTATATTCCTCACAACTTTCAACTTTAATTTGCCCCCCATGAAGTTCTACAATTTCTTTTGCTATGGCAAGTCCAAGACCTGCACCACCTGTTCTAGATGTTCTCGCAGTATCAAGGCGATAAAACTTTTCAAAAATCCCATCCAATTTATGTGAAGGAATTGGTTTTCCATTATTCTTTATTTTAATATTTACTCCTTCTATAATTTCTTCCACAATTATCTTGATTTCACTGGATATAAAACTATAACTAATTGCATTTTTAAGTAGATTATCAAATACCCTAGCAAGTTTGTCACTATCACCAACAATGGAAATATTATCTATTAAGTTTAATTTCACATGAAGTTCTTTCTCACTCATTAAAGGGTACATTTCATCAACTAATTGCTCCATCATCCTTGCAAGATTTACATTAGTTTTTTCCAAAATTATATTCTGCATATTAAATCTCGTGATTTCAAAAAATTCATTAATCAAATCCTCTAAACGGTCTGCTTTTTCAAGAGCTATAGATAAATATTTCATTCTTAACTCCTCAGAGATTTGTTTCTCATCATGGAGTAGATTTAAATAACCAATAACCGATGTAAGCGGAGTTTTCAAATCATGTGCTAAATATACTACAAGATCATTTTTTCTCTGCTCCGCCTCTTTTGCTTCAGCTTCTCGCTGTTTCAATGTTAATTTTATTTGATTTAATTTATCCTCCATTGGTTTAAGTTCATTTGGAAGAAGAATTATACTTTCATCCTCATCAGCAATTCGATCTACTGCATCTGCTATTTGATTTAAATATCTGGTTACTTTAGAAAGTGTATAATAAAAGAAAATTATAATTAGCATTATAAATCCTACAGTTAATAAGGTTTTTTTATTATTTCTAAAAACCTGCCCATATATATTATATGCATCAGCGTTACTAAATCCCAAAATTTCACATGTTCTAATAACAAATCTTGCAAATGGATCTTGTAGAATACCATCAATAAAAACCTTTAATATAATAAACCCTAAAATTGCTGCTATTCCTAAATTTACAAACATTCGGAATAAAATTTTCATCTTTAATTCTTGATAGTTATTTTTCAATTTTATATCCAACTCCCCATACTGTTTTTATAAATTTAGGATTTTTAAATGGTTCATTCATTTTTTCACGAAGTCTGCGTATATGAACCATTACAGTATTGTTATTATCAAGGTATTTTTCACCCCATACCTTTTCAAAAATTTCCTCGGAACTTATAACCCTACCTCTATTTTCGCAAAGTAACCATAAAATAGAGAATTCAATAGGAGTAAGATTCAGAGGTTTCTCAAATAAAGTGCACTCATGGGTTTCCCTATTGATAACAAGTCCTGAGAAATCAATTATATCATCTGATTGCTTATCATTTGCACTATATTTGGTATAACGTCTAAGCTGAGCCTTAACTCTTGCTATAAGTTCTAATGGATTAAATGGCTTTGTGATATAATCATCAGCACCAATAGTTAAACCTGTTATTTTATCCATATCTTCCACCTTTGCAGTCAGCATAATCACTGGAAAAGTATGTTTTTCTCTTATAGTTTTACAAATAGTAAATCCATCTATATCTGGCATCATAACGTCAAGTATGGCAAGATCAAGAGGTACATTCTCTATACACTTTAAAGCATCTGTTGCATCATAAAATTTATGGACACTGTAGTTTTCATTCTTCAAATATAGCTCTACTAAGTCTGCAATTTCCTTTTCATCATCTACAACCAATATGTTCATGTTTTTCTCCTTTCATAGTTAATAATTTTAGTTAATTTTATTTTAAACCTATTTTTATTTATATATATAAATATATAATAACATATATTTATTTAACTAAATGGATTAAATAATAAATATAGGTAATTAGTGACATTTAAGTAATGGATTATATTTCTTTCATTTAGGTATATATAGAATAGAGCTAACTAAAAATAAACCATAAGGAAAAATTCGTATGATAAAAGATAATATAAGTTTAAAACAAAAAATAATTGGTAAAGTTGCAGAGTTTATGGTGAGCAGTATAACTTCTTCCCCTCCCATAGCGAAGATAAACAAAACCTTAAAGGATTCAAAAGTAGCCTTTATAACCACTGCAGGCGTTCATATCAAAAAAGATAAACCATTTAATACCAATGGAGATCATACTTTTAGATTAATTCCTAGAGATGTTGATTTTGATGATTTGACAATTACCCATGATCACTATGATAAAAAAGAGGCTCTAAAAGATATTAATTGTGTATTTCATTTAGAGATTCTTAGGAATCTAAAGAATGAAAGATATATTAAGGATGTAGCTCCTCGTCATTTTGGATTTATGGGTTATATTCCTAAAGTTGACCTGCTAATCAATGAATCTGCTCCTAAAATAGCTGATATATTAGTAGAAGATAATGTGGATATAGCATTATTATCTCCTGGATGATATATATGTCATCAATCTGTAGGATTGATTCAGCGAGAGATAGAATCTCGTGGTATAAGGACAGCATCAATTATACATTTACCTAAGGTTGCAGAAAAAGTTAGACCTCCAAGAATGATGCATATACAATTTCCACTTGGCAGAACTTTCGGCAGAGCCTTTGATATTGAATTGCAGACAAGAATTGTAAAGGATTTACTCGATTTCGCTATATATGGTGGGCCCGAAGAATTAGTTAGATTAGATTATAAATGGAAATAAAAACAAAGCAACAAGTTTTTTTAACTTGTTGCTTTGTTCTAATCATCTAATATTTCAATACCTACTGATTCCATTAAATATTTTGCATTAGTTGATGTCGATTTTCCTTGTTTGATTTTATAATCAAAATGTATCTTATTATCTTTATACTGTTCAGAGAAATGGTAATTTTTTATCCTATTATATTTATCCAATATACATAATTCTAAATCATGAGTTGTTATTGCTCCAACTACCCCTAATTTATTAAGATTTCCAATAACATTTTTAGCACCTAATATCCTATCTTCGGAGTTTGTTCCTCTAAAGATTTCATCAATGAGAAAAATAATATTATTATTTTTATTTGCATAATTGATTATATCCTTAATTCTAAGGAGTTCTGCATAAAAGGTCGATATTCCATTCTTCAAATCATCTGTTACTCTCATGGACGTAAATATCTCCAATATTGGACATAACATCTTACTAGCATATACAGGTCCTCCACTATACGCTAACACCAGATTTATACCTATAGTTCTTAAAAATGTTGTTTTTCCAGACATATTTGAACCAGTAATAATCAAAATACTATCATCTATCTTTATATTATTTAACACTCTCTCATTATTGCTTATAAGAGGATGGCCTAAGGCTTCTCCACTTATCCTTAAGTTGGAATTATCTATAGTTGGAAATGATACTCCTTCATCTATTTGCATCAAGACACTTAAACTAATTAAAGATTCAACTTCTCCTATAGCTTCAATCCACTTCTTAACTTCCAAACCATATTTGTTTTTCCAATTTTCTAATAGAAAAACACATTCATAATCCCATAAAAATAGTCCATTAAATACTAGATATATTAAAGCATTATTATATCTTAAGTTAATTCTTTCTGTAATCTTATCAAGCTCTTTTATTGCCAATTTAGATGAGTATTCTCCATTAAATAATATTTCCTTTATACTATTTAGCTTTTTAGACTCAAAATTCTCTTTTTCTAATAATTTTAATATATCCATATAAGTTTCTAAGTTACGTTTAAAAGTACCTACTGGTTTTAGGATATTATTCATAGTTGAAAACCTTATCATCCATAATAAGAATTGAAGCAATATTAATAGTGGAATTAATATATATATCCTCTTCATTTTAAATATTATAATTGCTACAGATAATGGTATTACAATTATCGGAAGAAAATGGATTAATTCTCTTACTCTTTGTGACTTTATCATAATTTCTTTACTTTCTGCATATTTTATTAAATTTTCTGGATCCAGTAATTCCTTTTTGTGTTTACTTCCTAAATATTCCAACTCTTGACAAAAGTCTAGTTTGCTACTAAGTTCTTTTATTGCTTCTTGTCTTAAATATATCTCTGTCTTATTATAACGAGTTTCCAATAAATCTCTTGCTAATGTCCTTCTTCCGTTCCATGTATTAGCTATATTTACAAACTGGAATAAAGACTTTTTACCTACTATATCTAAGTCAAAAGAATACTTATGCTCCTTATTTATAAACTCTTCTCCTATATCATTAAAATCAATCCAATTTCCATCAATTCTAGCTAAATATCTATTATTTATATTTATGATTTCTTTTGAAAAATTTAATTTATCTTTAATTATATTGTGATATATTATTAAACAAATAAATAATATAGCTAAAATAAAGTCTATAATTACATAGATTGATTTATGGTTAATTTTAATAATTATATAAGTGAGAAGTATAATTCCTATAAATACCATAAACCTCGCAATGCTAATCGAATTAGATATACTGCTATACTTCTTAATATTTTCATTTTGTTTCTGTATTCTTATCATAAATTTATCTTTAATCATTGAATCACCTCTTCCTAATTATACACAATATTTTCAGTAATTTCATTAGATTACAATTATTTTTGTTTGTCTACTCCTAGAAATAATTTTTGTCTACTCTATAGATGTGATGGATTAATCTCTAATTAATACCGTTATCATAATATTTTCTCAGATTCTCTATTTTTAATGTAATCATTATATTAATTAAAAAATGAGCAATCTCCTTGCTCATTACTCATTTCTAGAATTATTATCTTTGATGAAAACTGTGATTCTTTCTTCATAATCCTTTTTTTTATTTCCTTTTTCAACTACAGTATCATCTTCATAATCTTTAGCCTTTTGAAGTAAGTTTACTAAATCATCACTTTCAATATCCTCTGGAGTAACTCCATTAACCATTACAACAATTCCATCATTCTCAGCAGATAATTCATATTTTTTAAAATAACAACCATTATTTATAAAAGCTTTATGTGCATCAGTTAAAAACTTTGCTATATCTTCCATAGATGTATCCAATATATTAGTACGAATATTAACTTCTGCAGCTATAGGTAATGATTTATCAAATTTCATATCAAGTTCTAAAGCATTATTGCCGTTTTCATAAATACTCTTATCATATATCACTCTCGTATTCTTTATTTCATATTCAAGTTCTTTGTCAATAATTCTTTTTGCAACAGCACTATATTCATCTGAAAGTCTATCTAATGTGTTAAACATACCTAGCACTCGCATTTCATAACTGTCATAGCCTATACTTCCATTTCTATAATGTATACCAAATTTAGTATCTATACTGGATTTGGATCTAGCATTCACCACATATGAGCCATCTTTAAAATTATATATTGGTTTTTCCAGTTCGAGATCAAGATAAGAATAATTCTCTTTAATATACTGTTTAATAGTTTCATCTGCAATTCTTGCCGATATTGGATTTCCTAAGAAAGCATTTGTAATAAAAAGTATTCCACCGATTAATATTATGGCTATTAGTCCTGCAAATATTTTAAGTATCTTATTTTTTGTATTTTTCATATTATTCACCTTTCCCAAATGCAAATTTTAAAAGCTTTGCAATGATTACTCCCAGTACTATTAAGCTCGTATATATGATGCTATAAAACAGACTACCATACAAAATTGTCCAATCAAATCCACTTTCTATTGCCCATGCTATTGTCTGCCATAAATAACTCAAAATAAAAACTGATATTGGAGTTATATACCACCTTCTCTTTAACACTATAAAAGAAATCCCTCCTATCACAGGCATTATAATAAAGTTATAAAACATGCCCATAGAATTCGTTAATGCTATTCCGGTAATAGCTCCAATTGCAAGAATAAGAATTTGTGTTATGAAAATATTTTTTTTGATATTATAGATTATTTTTTTATCATTTATAGATTTTTGTTCTGAATAAATGTCTTCAAAGGCTTCAAATTCTACTTTACAATTGCTACAGCTTTTAATGTGATCATTTACTATTTTCTGGCTATCTTCACTTGCTACACCATCCTTTACTAGTGGTATTAAATCTAATATTATATCACAAGAAATATTTTTCAATATAATCCCTCCTTTTCTAAAATAGACTTAATCCATTTTCTAGTTCTAAAGTCAATAACTCTTGCTGAATTCTCTGATATACCTACACTAGCAGCAATTTCTATAAAGCTATAACCCTCTAGTCTCATATTTACTATTTTTTGTGTACGCTCATCTTTTTCTAATAATAAATTACTTATTCTTTTTGCTATTTCTTCTGTAATTAATTTTTCATCCATAGTATCTGCTACATATAATTGTAGAAAGTCGTTATATTCAGATGTGGATTTTTCTTTTCTAATATTTTGTAACCATAAATTTCTAGCTATGGAAAATAACCATGTTTTTATTGAAGAATGTCCTTTAAAATTTGGGATGGTCTTAATTGCATTTATAAAAGTTTCTGACAGCAAATCCTGTGAAAGGTCAGGATTATGAGTCAAAGAAAGTAAATATCTATAAATATCATCTTTATAAAGTCTATATAGTTTTTCTATTTCTCTCATCAAAACCCTCCTTTCATATAATTAGTCACATTTTTTATAGAAATGTTACAGATATTCTAAAATAATTTTATATTATTAGAAAAAGCTTCTCTTCATACTCCTATTTTTAAGTATACATTATAATAAAAATATATAATAAGCATGATCTATAAAATAAATTATATTGACAACCCTCTATATAAGGTATATTATATATCTATTATATATAATATACCTTATATAGTTATTTAAATATTAGTGAATATAAAAGGAGGCCTATAAATGGATGCCGTAGAATTTAAAAATCAATTGATGGATTTAATGAGAGATGTATCTGTAAACATGGGTACTACTTTCATTCCTATAATTAATAAATATGATTTAACTATTATACAAACTCAGATCCTTAGAGAAATAAAGGACAATAAAGATCATAGTATTGGTAGTTTAGCAAAGATTATGAGTATACAAAGTGGAAATACTTCATCTATGTGCAAACAATTAGAGAAAAAAGGATATCTACAAAGACATAGAGATAAATCAGATGAGAGAGTTGTAAAAATAGAACTCACTGATAAAGGCTTATCTACTATTGATGAAATTGACAATATTTTAAAAGAGAGATATTCCTCCATCTTTTCATGTGAAAACCCTGATAATCTTCACGCTATTATATCTGGTCTACAAAATTTAAAAGACTTGTTAATAAGAATGAATCAAGTATAAAAAATCTTAATTAGAAAGGTTGGAATGTTTATGAATAGAAAAAAAAATCCTAAAAAACCTTTAATTTACTATTATACAATTACAATGATAGTATTGATGCTTCTGAATACTTTTGTATTTCCGTCGCTATTAAAGCAACAAATAACCGAAGTTGATTATGGAACATTTTTAAAGCAGATAGAATCAGGGAATATTAAAGAAGTAGAAATTCAAGAAAACCAAATTGCCTTTATTGCCTTAGATAAAGATGGAAAAGATAGTTTATTTATAACGGGTAAAATGTATGATCCTGATTTAGTAAATCGTTTGTACGAGCTTTATGAGCATAAAGAAATTAAATTTTCAGAGATAATTCCAAAAGAAAGATCACCACTTACTAATTTCCTATTAACATGGATTATTCCAATATTACTTCTTATAGGAATCGGCCAACTGTTTTCTCGTAATTTACAAGGAAAATTTGGTGGTAATTCTATGACCTTTGGTAAAAGTAACGCTAAAGTATATGTAAAGGCTCAAACTGGAAAAACCTTTGCCGACGTTGCAGGTCAAAATGAAGCGAAAGAAGCACTTACAGAAATCGTTGATTTTCTTCACAATCCAGATAAGTATAAGGAAATCGGTGCACAACTTCCAAAGGGTGCTTTACTTGTAGGACCGCCTGGAACTGGTAAAACCTTACTTGCTCAAGCTGTTGCTGGAGAAGCTCGTGTTCCGTTTTTCTCCATATCTGGTTCTGAATTTGTTGAAATGTTTGTAGGAATGGGTGCTGCACGTGTACGTGATTTATTTAAACAAGCACAGGAGAAAGCTCCTTGTATAGTATTCATTGATGAAATTGATGCTATTGGTAAAAAACGTGATAATTCTGGTATGGGTGGTAATGATGAACGTGAACAAACCCTTAATCAATTGCTTACTGAAATGGATGGATTTGATGGTAGTAAAGGTGTTGTCATTCTCGCAGCAACCAATAGACCAGAGACTTTAGATAAAGCCCTTCTACGACCTGGAAGATTTGATAGACGTATTCCGGTAGAGCTTCCTGATTTAAAGGGCCGTGAAGATATTCTTAAGGTTCACACTAAAAAAATTAAAGTAGAAAATAATATCGACTACAATGCAGTTGCTAGAGCTACTTCTGGTGCATCAGGTGCAGAACTTGCAAATATTGCAAATGAAGCGGCGCTACGTGCAGTAAAATGTAAACGTACTAAGGTAAATCAATCTGACTTTGAAGAATCAGTTGAAACAGTTATAGCAGGCTATCAACGAAAGGGAGCTGTAATATCTACTAAAGAAAAACTAATAATTTCTTATCATGAAATAGGACATGCATTAGTTGCAGCAAAGCAAAAGAACTCTGCTCCTGTTCATAAAATTACTATTATTCCAAGGACTTCTGGTGCATTAGGCTATACTATGCAGGTAGAAGAGAGCGAACGGTTTTTAATGTCCAAGGAAGAAATGTTTAATAAAATAATCACTTTAACTGGCGGTCGTGCAGCTGAAGAAATTATCTTCAATTCAATTACTACTGGTGCATCTAACGATATTGAGCAAGCTACTAAAATAGCAAGAGCTATGGTGACTCGCTACGGTATGAGTGATACCTTCGATATGATGGCACTAGAGACAGTATCAAACCAATATCTAGGAGGAGATGCTTCTCTCGCTTGTTCAGCTGAGATGTCATCTAAAATAGATGAAGAAGTTCTTCAAATTATCAAAAAAGCACACCAAAAAGCAAAAGATATTCTTACTGAAAATATTAGTAAGCTTCATGAACTCTCTGAGTTTTTGTTAGAACATGAAACTATTACAGGTGAAGAATTTATGAAAGTACTTGAGGCTGCTGAAAAACAATATAATAATTAATTATTAAATAAAAAGCTACATTTATGTAATATTATATTACATAAATGTAGCTTTTAATCAAATAAAGAAAGCTGCTCTAATTCTGAAGTCATAAGATTTGATGCTGTTATACCAATTAATCTAATTTTATTATGTATCTCTATCTCCTCTAAAAGCTCCAGAGATATATCAAATATCTGAGGCAAATCGTTAATATACTCATTTAAAGTCTTACTTCTTGTTTGAACTGCAAAATTCTCATCCTTTATTTTTAAAGTAATCGTACGTCCATGTATACCTCTATTCTTTAAATCATATGATAATTCCTCTGAAAATCTTTCTAAATATTTCATAAGTACTTTCTTATCACTTGTAGCTTCTTCAAAGGTCCGTTCTACACCTAAGGACTTTCTCTCACGGGTAGTATTTACCTTCCTATAATCTATGCCACGGATTCTACTATATATTTCCATACCAGCCTTCCCAAAAAGCTCTATAAGGAAATATTCCGAAAGCCCTAGTAAGTCTTCAATAGTATATACCCCTATACCATTTAGTTTTTTAGCAGATTTCGGACCTATACCATGTACCTTTCTAACTGGTAGTGGCAATAATATATTAGGAACCATATCCTCAGTTATTACTTTTATGCCATCTGGCTTATTCCAGTCTGATGCAAGCTTAGCTAAAAATTTATTATATGAAACCCCTACTGACATGGTTAAGCCTGTATCTATCATTACCTTCTCTTTAATTTTCATGACTAGTTCCAAAGGTTCCATACTTATATTAGAAATATCTAAATAGGCTTCATCTATTGATACTTGCTCTATTAAATCTGTAAATTCATATAAAATACTGAAAACTTCCTTAGACACTTCTTGATATCTCTTCATCCTAGGAAATACATAACAACCTTTTGGACATTTTTTCTTTGCCATAAATATAGGCATAGCAGAATGAATTCCATATTTTCTAGCTTCATAATTAGCAGTAGTTACAATTCCATGATTACTCAAACCACCTACTATCACAGGCAATCCCTTAATTTTAGGATTATCCTGCTCCTCCACCGATGCATAAAAGGCATCCATATCTACATGAATAATATTCAATTCCATTTTTTGCTTTAAATTTTGTATCTCCATAATTTTATCACTTCTTTGGCTCAATTATAATATTTGAAATTTGAACAGGATTAAATGCCCTTATTGGTGCAGCACTATTTCCTAAACCACTATCAATATATAAAATTGTATCATTTATTCTAAAAATCCCTTTATCATATTCTGGGAAAAATCCTTGCCCTGGAGCTACTACTGCTCCTATTAATGGTGCCCTGATTTGTCCGCCATGCGTATGTCCTGATAATATTAAGTCTTCTTTTCCACTTAAAATATTTTCCACATTATTAGGAGAATGTCTAAGTAAAATATTATAGTAACCTAAATTTAGATCTTTAATCGCTTCTTGATAATATATAACTTCATTATATTCTCTAGGTTTTGAGTGAAATTTGAGACCAGTAATATTTATTTTTTCGTTATTTACCGTTATTGTAGTAGAATTATCTTCCAAGATAATTATTTCTAATCTTTTCATCTCATCTTTTAAATCTTTATATAATTCCTGCCTAGCTTCATGATTACCTTGCACAAAATAAATCTTCTTATCTAATTTCGATAATGTTTCAAATAGTTTAATTACAGCATCTAATTCTATATCATTAGAATCTATAATATCACCTGTTAACACTATAATATCTGGATTAAATTTTTTTATCTTATCCTCCATTTTTTCTAGATCGATTAAGCCATTAGAATGAAAATCAGATATTTGAGTTATTTTTAAATTATTTCTTACCTTTTTGGAATCTATTCTTATGTCTCTCACTCTAAATTTACTTATCTGATTGTAATTATAAATATATACAAATACTATTAAAGTTACAATAATAGATATAATTTTCAACAATTTCACTTTTATCCTCCCATTGCTAGAATGATGTATCTATAATATATTGATTATATCATAAATATATATCCCTGCAATGTTTAAGAAGTTTGCTGAGTCAATGAAATAAAAGACTTGAAATATTCATTAATACATGAAAATCTAATATTTTGTCCATTTCTTATAATATCTTTAGCATTTGTTCCTTTTCCAGCATAATATATAATGACTATAAATATATGAAAGGAAAGGTGATTATTATGAATGATAATTATCAAATAGAACAAGTATGTCCTCCTGGAAGTTTCCAATATACGATAATGGCTGGAGATACTTTATTCTCACTCGCTCAAAGATTTAATGTAACTGTGCAGGCAATCATTAATGCTAATCCTGGAATTGATCCAAATAGATTACAAATAGGTCAAATAATATGTATACCAAGAGCAACACCTCCATGCCCTAATGGATTCCTCTATACAGTAGTTGCAGGGGATACTTTGATAGGAATTGCTCAAAGATTTAATGTTAGTTTGCAGGCAATCATAAACGCAAATCCAGGAATCGACCCAAACTTTATACAAATAGGTCAAGTAATATGTATACCAAGAGTTACACCACCTACACCTCCATGTCCTAATGGGTTCCTCTATACAGTAGTTGCTGGAGATACTTTATTTATACTTGCCCAAAGGTTTAATGTAACTGTGCAAGCAATTATCAATGCAAATCCAGGAATCGATCCAAACTTTTTGCAAATAGGTCAGGTAATATGTATACCAAGACCAATGCCACCTACACCTCCATGTCCTAATGGATTCCTATATACAATAAGACCAGGAGATACTTTGTTTTCAATTGCCCAAAGGTTTAATGTAACTGTTCAGGCAATTATAAACGCGAATCCAGGAATTGATCCAAATAGATTGCAAATTGGTCAAGTAATATGTATACCAAGAAGATGTTTTACTGTTTGTATATAAATACTTCTAACTAATATAATTGAAAAAACAAAAGCCCAATAATTTAGGCTTTTGTTTTTTCATTGTTGAATTTTTTAAGATGGACGAATTACTCCACAAGCTATTCTTTTCCCCGAATTACCAGCTGGCTGTGTTCTATAATCATCGGGGTTCTGATGGATTATAACCGATCTACCTATAATATCCTCAGGTTTAAACTTATCTGTAAAAAAGCTCATTCTGGCATAGCCGTTATTTGAAAATAAAACGGGAAAATCTCCAATATGGTTTCCATGTGGTTGATTTGTTGGATTGTAGTGTTCTCCTGCTGATTCAAATGGATTATCTGGATTCGTAACTTCACATATTCCCTTTTCATGTATATGGAATCCATGTGGTCCTATAGGTTGGTTATTACCTTCAGCAGGTTTATATAATGGCAATCCCCAGACTTCTACACTCACCTCTGTACCACCTTCTACATCATCAAAAAATATTATGCCGCGTAAATTTGGATATAAATTTCCACCCTTTATTCTTGCATATGCCTTTGTTCTATTTTCATGACACATTACTTATTCCTCCCTTCAAATATATAATATGAATGGAGTTTATAATAGGTGTAATATAGATATTTTCACATAAGAAATGGATAGTATTTTTTATATGAATCACAGTATTTCGATATAGTGGCATAAAAAAATAAATTAATCATATTTATCTTAGTTAATATTCCACCTATAACCTTCGAATTAAGATACCTTTCATATAAGCTGAATTATTATGAGTATGATAAATCTTTTCTTTTTCTTCTTCTGTACATCCAATTAGTATCTTAATTTCTGAATCCTTTTTCATTAAATCTATGGTACAGATTATGGCATCTATTTTTTGTTCCTTATGGGTTCCCCTCCAGACATCAATTTCATTTCCATCCATTGATACAGTATCCCTTAAATAACCATAATCTACTTCATAAAGAAAATCTGGATATTTTGGATGTACTGTTCCTTTTGGTCTATCAATAATAACCTCAGATTGCTGCATAAGACAATCTAATGCATTCCAAAATTCTATGTTATATTCCATAATACTTCCTCCATTTATATAAATAGTCATTGATCTTAATATATAAGTGTTGATATAAAATAAGTTTTTATATATTAAAATCAATATACTATATTTACTATTGAAAAATTTGCTTTATTATTTTAATTCATATTTCATTATCAAACCTATACTAATGTTATAAATCTACCAAATTGTGCAAGCTATGCAATTTTAAAAAGCTCTCCAAGATTTTATTCAAACAATAACTTAATAACTGACCTTTGTTCAGCATCTATAATCTTTCCACCGGGTGTCACATGAAACAAAATTTCATCCCTTTGCCATAATCCACCAATTGGTTGCAACATATGATATGCACATCTTTTTAGCATTTCAAATTGTATATTTAAATCATCTGTGCTATACATTTGATTAATAATATTAAATAATTCTGGAGCATTATTTTCAATATAGTTCAAATGTACTTTGGGCTTTCCTCTTTCCAAATTTTTTATTCTTGCATAACATTGCAAGAACCAATCAAAAGAGGAAAATATGAAATACTTAGAATATAATTCATTTTCATATAATCTATGTTCTAATTTGTCTATGATATGCTGAAATGTGAACCTAAAGGTGTTTATCTCATAGTCTGATAAATATTCTGGAGCTTTCCAAATCTTTTTTATTTTATCTAAAATATCTTTGATTATATTGTTTCTATCAAAAAGTATTTTACAATTTAGATGGACCAATAGAAACTCATTTAAAGGAGCATCTGATAAAAAATCATCCACAGATAAAAGCATACAATCCATGGGTATTCCCCCTATATGAAAATGTATCCCTGTAAAATTATGAGATATAGGTTTGTTAAATATAACAGTTAAATCGTAATCTCCACCAATACTCATATCACTATGTGTTCTACCACCGTACTCAACAATCCCTACAATGTCATCTTTCTTTTTCAGATGTTCAATAAAACTATCAATATCCTTAAATGAGTTAATATCCTTTAACATATGCTTACCTCCTAGATTAATTACATCAAATCTCCATCTCATTAAGTACTCTAAATATTGTTAGTTAATCTTTGTATTAATTTTTCTAATCTTCTTATCTTAGTCTCTTCTTTCTTCGATTCTTCAATTTTATTGATCTCTTCTCTTTTAATGTAGTATGGCAACTCATTAAACCTTGAATTTGCAATTGGATTACTTCTAATCTTCTCTAAGATATAGTTAGGTATATCCAAAACTCTCTCCTGAACATCAGGCTTTAAAACTACATGAATGCTATCCCCTATTTCTTTTTTACATATTGATTTTATTGTCTTATTATAAACCATATAATGTCCATTTTTACTAGGTAACAATGTACCCGAAAAGGGATGCCCATCAATTATAGCTTGTACATTAAATCTACTTTTAGTTCCATACTCTTCTTCTATAGAGAATGGAATATAAAATACTGTCCACTCTATTTTACCTTCAAGTTTTTGTAAAATTGCATTAAATTCTTTACTCATATTAATTCTCATAACCTTTCTCTTATTTGATCAAATCTAAATCATATCTAGTTTCAATAAAATTTAGATTGCTGAATTAATTCAACATTTTAATGGCTTTATATCACTCGTTGTGCTTTTAGATCATGATATTTTAGAAGAAATTCTTCCACAATTTCTTTAATTGTGGAACTCAAATTTGACGGTATATTATCCAATGGAAAAAAGCGTGCATCTCTTCCTTCACTTGGATCGACAACAATTTCTCCGGAATAATCGTTACATAAATATGTAATAGTGACATTATAAACTTCATTCCCATCTGGGTATTTGTAATATAGATTCTCACCCGAATAAACATTAAAAAGCTTTAGTTCTCCACATACTAGCCCTACCTCTTCTAAAACTTCACGACTTGCTGTTTGTTCAAGACTTTCACCTAATTCCATTGCCCCGCCTGGCAATCCCCACCAATCCCTGTCAATACGATGATGCAACAAAATTTGGTCTTGATCATTTAACAAAATAACATTTGCTCCACACATAATTATTGGTCTTGTTCCTATTAATTTTCTTAAATCTCCAATATAATCTGCCATAACCATACCTCCAAATCTCTTCTTTATTCAATCGGTGCAGGACATACAGCCGATATAGAGAGTTCTAATAACGTTATAATATCTCTAAATCGAACCCTAAAGTATTACTCACTTGTAGAGCTTTACCACTAATGAAAGTGATGCGCTTTGACTTCTTCGATGGCTTCAAAAACAGAATTGAGTGCTTTGTTATACCTAGCTTTAGACATTGCACTATGAGCTAAGCCTTATAAGAATCCTCTTAACTTGATTTTACTAAAAAATTTCATACTACTAAGAAAAATTTTAATATAAACATGCAATGAACGATGGTGGCTTATGATAGATAATTAAATTCTGCACATTAATTTTTCTAAAGCGATCAAATTATGTTCCCATTTTAGAATTTCTTTTGCCTGATCATATGAACACCATTTATATTCTTCATGTTCATTAGATAGTTTTATATTAGTTACGTTATTAATTTCAACAGCGAAACAATAATCTTGCATCTCCATTAATTCACCCTCTTTTACTTCCCTATATGTAAATGTATAATCTAAATCTAAAATAGACTTGATATTACTTATACCTGTTTCCTCAAATACCTCTCGGATAACCGTTTCTATTAAACTTTCCTTATTTTCAACCCCGCCACACACTGGCTGCCAATAACCACTTCTTTCTGGGATTCGCTTTAAAATTAAAATCTTAAAAGATGGATTCTTACTAAATATAAATGTTTGTATATTAGTTCTTTTAATCATAGCTATTTCAACTCCTTTTTTGAATTTTCCATCAGGCTTCCACCTTCTTCCATAATACTATTCTACATTTTCTTTCAAACTCCTTCTTTTTAAACTAAATATTCCAAAAAATCGAGTAGGGAAAAATAAATTTTCCCTCTCACACCACCGTACTTACGGTTCCGTATACGGCGGTTCAATTAAATCTAACATTACGCCTGTGTTCATAGTAATCTAATGGACTGACTA
>NZ_JAHLOH010000037.1:0-26435 GCF_018917285.1 Tissierella carlieri
TACTTTATGCTTAAAAAATCTCAAGGTAACAGCCATTATGCAGCTCTCGGCCATGTTGCTCATAAGTTGGTTCGTGTAATATTTAAAATACTAAAAGATAATGTTGCCTTTAATTTAGAATAATTTTTAGAAAAATATATTTTTTAAAAGCATATTTTAAATAGGCTTATTTTGTCATGCCTTTTTTAGATATAATTATTTTTAAAAAAATTTATCTTTTTTATCTTGACAATTCATAGTTGGTCTCCTTATTGCATACTTTTTCGTCCTTCAAATATTTCCTACTAATTAAACGATTTAATATTAATTTTATAATAACATATTTATATTCCTACATCAATTTGTACCCTATTTTATCAAAGAATAGACAACGAACCCCTTATCTTTTTGATTATATATTTCTTATATTTAGAATTTCCATTATCCTAGTCTTCTCCTATAAAAAATCATTTTGTACTGATTCATATAAGTTTTTTTATTATAATATATAAATAATAAATACGGTTTTTATTTTGTTATAGAGAAAAGAAATATATTCATCTTTTCCAATATCCTAAGATATATAATAACCTTAAAATGAGTGTTTAATTATGTTTATTATCGAATTGTAAGCAAATGAAGGCAATGGACTTCTATGCCATAGATAATAGTTGAAGATTTAGAAAAGGATGGATTAATCCATCCTTTTCTAAATTTTCTTTTTTATCCCTTTGAAGGCACAAAGGGTATTATCCTTGCAGCTAAATTTGATATAGGCATAGATTGAAGAATTATTTTACCAGGGCCTATCAATCTTACAAGGAATAAACCTTCACCGCCAAATAAGATGTTTTTAGCTCCTTTAATCGTTTCTATTTCATATCTTACGCTTTCCTCGAATAAAAATACATGTCCTTGGTCTACTAGCATAGTTTCTCCTGATCTTAAATTATATTCAATCAATGAACCATCAGCCTCTAAAAATAACTCCCCATGTCCAGAGAATTTTTGCAATATAAAACCTTCTCCACCTAATAATCCTGATGAAAATTTCTTGGTAAATACGGTTTGAAATTCAACACCTGTCTCTGATGCAAGATAGGCAGATTTCTGTCCAATTAAGGTTTGACCTTCCATTTTTATGTTTTTTATTGTTCCTGGTAATGATGAAGCAAATACAATTTCTTGATTATCAGTTTTCGCTGTATAAAAATTCAAAAACATACTTTCACCTGAAAACATTCTAGCTATACCTTTCATTATGCCACCTGATGTTACCTCTACATCAAAACCATCTGTCATCCATGACATTGATCCTGCACTGGTTTTAATAGTCTCTCCTCTATTTAATATACATCTAAGTATTGGATAATCTCCTTCTATTGAATACTTCATATCTACACCTCCATTAATAATTTTTATTAATTTATACCCTCGATTGTAAATTAATTATAATAACTTAACTGACTTTTATTTTTTGTCTAGTCACTATTTATTTTACTCCTACTCTATATTACCATTTTTAAATTCACCATGCTATAATATATTTATGAAAGTAAAAATAAGGAGGGCTATTATGTTAGATTTATTGATGAATAGAAGAAGCATTAGAAAATATAAGAATCAAGAACTAGAGAAAGAAATCTTAGATAAAATATTGCAAGGTGCTTTAACTTCTCCTTCCGGGAAAAATAAAAAACCTTGGGAATTAGTTGTCGTAAATAATAAAGAAATCCTTGAAAAGCTAGGTACTTCTAGGGGTGGAGCTTCACACCCTATATCAAATGCAGAATTAGCAATTGTAGTTTTAGTAGATCCTAATATTACAGATACTTGGATAGAAGATGCTTCTATTATTGCTACTGTGGTACAGTTAACATCAGAATCTTTAGGACTTGGCTCATGTTGGATACAAGTAAGAAATAGATTGACTGAAGATGATCAAAATGTAGAAGATTATGTAAAAAAACTTTTAAATATCCCCGAGAAATATAATGTAGAAACTATGATTGCACTAGGCTATCCAGATGAAGAAAAAAAGCCTCATGATACTGAGACTTTACCTTATGATAAAATTCATTATAATGGATTCAATAAAGCAAAATAAATTCCAAAAATCTCCTTATCCATAGGTAAGGAGATTTTTTAGTAAAATTAAAACTAAGTAATGATTTAACTTATTTATTACTTTTCTATTTCCATTTCTAGAAGGGCCATTCCAAGAGATTTTCCATGCTTATCTACAGCAAGACTTCTTGTAACCCCTCCACCCAAAGATTCTTCGAGTACAAAATTAAATGCACAAATATTATCAAGTTCATACCTTCTTACTTCACCAAAACAAATTTCAGAAAAAAATTCTTCTACTCTTTTTGCAGTTAAAAATTCTTTAAGCATAGGGTAATCTTTTTCGTCATATGGAATAACAGCAATATTTGACATATTGCCTTTATCTCCAGTTCTAGTGTGAGCTATTTCTTTAAGTTTCATGTCTATACCTCCCAATAGATAGTTTCAGTAATTATATCCTCTTTAGGAATAATAATTGCACCAACGGATAATACCTGCCTTACTCCAGATTCAATCCCTGAAGAACCTGCAGGTCCATTTGTATAAAGATAATCTAACTCTTGAGCTATAAGCATTGCATCCTCAAAGGTTTTTGTTCTACCACTTATCCTAAGCCTTATTTCACTATGTTCCTTAGATCCGAAACTATCTGAAATATTTGTTTTATATAAGGAATTGTAGCCTATATAATCAGTTCTGTACTCATCTATATTAGCCCCCACAATTTTTAAGCGTTTTTCGATTATATCAGCGCACATTTTTGCACGAGGAAGAGAATTTAATCCTCCAAAGCTTACCTCCCCCTCTCCAATATAACAATCACAATATCCAACATTTACCTTATAGGTACTAGGTACTCCCCTAGATATGGCTCCTGTTACAAGTACAACATCCTTTTCCATCTCATTGAAGAAAACATTTGTGAAATCAACTATAGCATTAGGAGTAATATAGCAAGATGGATCTGTAATTTCGTATAATAGTTGTTCTTTACAAGTTCGAAGAGATACTTCTCCCCCTGAGCCCTTTACCTTTGTAACGATAAAATTTCCATTTTCATCTATTTCAGCAATTGGATGACCCAAGATATGTAGATTGTCCACATCCTTATATCCAGGATCTGCAAAATATCCTCCTGTAATTTGTCCACCACATTCTAAGAGGTGTCCTAATAAAGTTGCTTGCCCTATCTTATACAAATCATTTTCCGTCCAACCAAATTCATGCATCATAGGTCCTACGAATAGTGCTACATCTGCAACCCGCCCTGTAACTACGATATCAGCTCCATTGTCAAGAGCTTCTTTTATCGACTCAGCTCCTAGATATACATTTGCTGATATTATCTCGGCATCAAATTCACCTAATGTATTGGTACTTTGCCACATAATTGTATCTTTATATTTGTCTAAATCATTAGTTATATTATCTCCAGAAACCATGGCTATTTTAATATTATTAATGTTCAACTCTTCTGCGATTTTTATGATATGTTCAACTGCTGCATTAGGATTTGCTGCACCCATATTAGTAACTATTTTTACACCCTTTTCCTTTGCTTGCTTTAAAATCCCCCTCATTCTTGACTCAAGCATAGGAGTATATCCTTTTGATGGGTCCTTTAGTTTTTGTTGTTGATTATTTGCAATTGTCCTTTCTGCAAGGCATTCAAATACAATGTAATCAATATCCCCTTTTTCCACCAGCTCTATTGCTGGTTCCAATCTATCATAGGAGCATCCTGCTCCACAGCCAATTCTGACCTTTTTCATACATAAACTCCCTTCTTTAAATATAGCCACAGTAGAATAATTTAACTGTGGCTGTTTTTATATTTTTATTTATTTTCGTTAAGAGTCCAAAATAATATCTTCTTCTTTAATTTTTCAAAGGAAAGCATAACGATGACAATAAAACATCCCATAAATAATAGCCCAGCAATTACTCTAGCATAATCCGAAAAATCGGCATAATACTGAATAAAATATCCAAGTCCAGAATTTGTTGCAAACATCTCAGCTATGGCAAGTAAAATAAATGCAAAGTTCAGTGCCGTACCTGCACCTGCTAAGATAGATGGGGCAGCAGCAGGTAAAATTACATTTAATAATTTTTTAAAACCTTTTAATTCCAGAACCTTAGAATTATCTAAGTATTTTTGATCAATAAGAACAATTCCATTTATAGTACCATTTAGGAAGGGCCAAAAACATCCTATAAAGATAACTGCCACAGATGATAAATAAAAAGTAGGCATAATCGCAATAAGATAAGGCGTCATCATAGATGGTGGAATTGGATTAAGAGCAAATATAATTGGTCTCAAATTTTTATTTAATCTCGGATTAGTACCTATTAAAATTCCTAGTAAGATACCAGAAAATGCAGCACCAAAATATCCTGGTATTAAAAGTTTTAAAGAACTAATGAGACTTTTCCACAGCTTAGGCATTGAATCATAGAATTTAGGTCCAATTTTTGAAAAGCCTGGAAACAGTACTGGATCAAGCACTTTAAAAACATCAGTAGCAAATAAATAAACTAAAAATGCTACAATCAGAATTATAATAGTTCCTATATAATTTTTAATATTTTTATTGTCTTTTAACATTTATGCTCACCTACTATAGTAAATACATTTTTAAATCCTATAAAACTAATTTAATGCTTCTGAATTATAATTTATAAATTTTTCTTGAAGTTCTTTATAGAAAGAATCTCCTGGATTTTCAGCTGTAAGTTCATCTAAAGCTTCTTTGTATATTTTAATATTAATATGATCATTTACATCTATATCAGCTGGATCAATGTATTTCATATCAATCAAACGATCCCACATATAACGAACTCCATCACTCTTAGGATCTGTATCAAAAATTTGATTCGTTTCAAGAAGCATTGTTCTTGCATTTTCCTCGTCAAGTTCAAGGTATTTCATATTTAGCTGAACTGCGTACTCTGGATCTTCACTTAATACTTTTTCTGCACGTATATATGAACGTAAAAATGCTTTTACAGCATCTCTATTCTCATTGATCCATGTTGTATTTGCAACCGGTCGGCAACAAACATGCACTGGATCCCAGAAATCATTACTCCAAGCAATTGTCTTAAGACCTGCCTCAAGTGATTGTAGATATGTTGAGTTCGTACCAATACCAATATCTGCATTACCTGATTTAACAGCTTCTAGAACTTCACTTGGCTTTTTAAATTCTAGTATTGTTACATCTTTTTCAAGGTCGTATCCTGCTTCCATCATAGCACCACGCCATACGATATCAGGAGTATACATTCTTGCCGTAGCAACTTTTTTACCAACAAACGATTCTAATCCTTTATACTCTAAATCAGATACAGCGTAAACAGGCATACCACCAGACAAATATCCACCAAAGACGGTAAAATCTGCACCATTTGTAACATATGTAAGAGGTGCAGCAGTTCCAAAAGAAACAGCTACATCAATCTTTTTTGATTGTAGAGCTGTCAGTGCATCTGTTGAATTAGAAAATGGAACAAGCTCAATTTCAATACCTTCCTCTGTTGCAATACCTTTATCAATAGCAATAAATCCTAAAATATTTCCTGTTCCCGGATTATATGCAACATTTATTTTATGTAACTCTTTTTTATCAGGTTTCTCAGGTGTTCCCGTTACTTGAACATCATCTTTTATTTCATCTGTTTCTTTACTGCTACAACCAACCATAACTCCCGCTAATATAAAAATAACAAGTGTCAATGTAATAAAACGTATTTTTTTCTGTCTCATCTTATTATCTCTCCTCAATTAATTTTTCTTCGATATCTCTATTTATAATATGGATAAGCTTATTTCGCAATTCTAAAGCTTCCTCATTTTTAAACAAAGAATCTCGGTCAACCTTTTCTTCGTCTTTAAAAGAATGTGTATAAATAATTTTGCTAGGACTTGAACCGAAAACAAATATTTTTGTAGATAAAAGCAAGGCCTCATCAACATCATGGGTAACAAATAAGATAGTCTTTCTGTTTTCTTTGTCCTTCCGCCAAAGATCTAATACCATGTCCTGCAATTTAGCACGCGTAACAGCATCTAATGCACCAAATGGCTCGTCCATAAGTAAAATAGGAGGATCTAAGGCAAAAGATCGGCATATAGCAGAACGTTGACGCATACCTCCAGAAAGTTCATTTGGATATTTATCAAATGTGGATTCCTCCAATCCTACCTTTTTTAGATAATATAGAGCACGTTTTTTTAAGTCCTTTTTACTCTCATTCTTAAATTTTTGCTGCAAAGAAAGTACAATATTCTTTCCTGTAGTTAACCATGGAAACAGACTATAATCCTGAAAAACCACACCTCTATCTAGACTTGCTCCTTGCAATGGATTGTCTCCAACAAAAATAGTACCTGAATCTGGTTCTGATAATCCTGCCATCAATCTAAGGAAGGTGCTTTTACCACAACCTGATTGACCTAACAGACAGACAAAATCTCCAGCCTCTATTTTCATATTTATATTTTCAAGGATAGGTTCCTTGTCATATGAAAACATAATATTTTCAACTTTAATGTCATGCATAATCAACTCTCCTCGTGCACCTATATAATACTACTCTTCTAAATCACCATATAATTTTATTGTATTTATGAGCTCAAATCAAATTGAGAATAATTATACCAATCATTGTGATTATAGATTATTTCTATAACGAGTAAATAAGTAAATAAGGATAATATTTCTGTATATCACTAATAATTATTACATAAAAAAATCTCCTTATCTTTAGATAAGAAGATTTTTATCTTATTTCATTAAATGGGTCTCCAATATCTGCTCCATTCTTAAGCCTTGTAGCCCTAAATAATGATTTAAGTTATTTAATAAATATTCTAATTTAACTGGTCCTACTAGTTCTGATCCTGTTACTGCTACACCATATTTTTGTGCTTCTAGTTTTACTAGTTCAAATGTTCTATATAATGGTGTTTGAGCACAGTCAAACATATTCATGGATACTACTACTCCGTCTCTTTCCGGGAATTTGATTCCTACGGCTCTAACTGTTGAATATCCGCCACTTGGTCCTCTTACTGCCTTTGCTATTTGTTTGGCTATATTTACATCTTCTGTTCCCAAGAAAACGTTATATGCTGTTAGTCCTTCCATATCTGCTGATACTATAGTTGCTCCATATTGTGGACTTAATTTACCATCTACTGATAAATCTGGACGTCTTGCTTCGTGGTCTGGATGGTTTTCATCATCTAATAATGCTTTCAGTCCTTCATATTGTCCCTTTCTAATGAAGGAAATACTCTTTTTATCTTCTGTTCTAGCATTTGCTCCTGCAAAGTATATAGGAACTTGATATTTATCAAATAATTCTTTTCCTATTTCTTCTGCTAATTCTTTAGTTTCTTCTAAGGTAATATTCATAAATGGGAATAGAGGTATTGTATCTTGACCACCTATTCTTGGATGAGAACCCTTTTGCTCTCTCATATCAATAAGCTCATAGGACTTTCCAGCCATTTCAATTAATGCTTCTTTTAATGGTTTTGGTTCACCTAATATAGTCACTACTGTTCTATTGAAATCATGTTCTGGTTCTACACTTACTAATGTAACTCCTTCACGATTCTTCAATACTCCAGTAATGGCTTCGATTACATCTTCTCTTCTACCATCACTAAAGTTTGGAACTGCTAAGATATACTTTGTACCTTCCATTTTAATTCCTCCTTTTATTCTTCTCCTAAATAAGCCTTTCTTACTCTATCATCATGTAATAAATCCTTAGCATCACCTGAAA
Source organism: Tissierella carlieri (assembly GCF_018917285.1). Taxonomy (NCBI): domain Bacteria; kingdom Bacillati; phylum Bacillota; class Tissierellia; order Tissierellales; family Tissierellaceae; genus Tissierella; species Tissierella carlieri. Next base: position 7,855 of record NZ_JAHLOH010000037.1, read on the forward strand.
ATAAGATTTTCCCAGTTTCTATTACATAGCCTCTATCTGCCGTCTGCAATGCAATATTAGCATTTTGCTCAACAAATAAAAATGTAAGTCCGGTTTTTTTGTTTATCTCCTTAATAGATTCAAATATCTCTTCAATAACTATTGGGGCTAATCCCATAGATGGTTCATCTAGCATTAGTAGCTCTGGATCTGATAAAAGTGCTCTACCAATAGCTAGCATTTGTTGTTCTCCACCACTTAAAGTTCCTCCATACTGTTTAGTTCTCTCCTTTAATCTAGGGAATAACTTATATACAAATTCAAGGTCTTCTTTTATTTTTTCCTTATCTTTTCTCAAATAAGCTCCCATTAGAAGATTTTCTTCTACAGTCAATGCAGTAAATATTCTTCTTCCCTCTGGAACATGTATAAGTCTTTTAGCTACTATTTTTTCCGCACTTAAGTCATTTATTTCTTCGTCTTTATATTTAATACTTCCTTTAGATTTTATTAGATTGGATATGGCTCTTAAGGTACTAGTCTTTCCTGCTCCATTACTTCCAATTAAAGTGATTATCTCTCCCTCTTTTATTTCAAAAGATAATCCTTGTAATGCGTGGATACCTCCATAATATACATTTAAGTCTTCAACTTTTAACATTACTTAGTACCCCCTTTACCTAAATAAGCTTCAATTACCCTTTGATTTTGCTGAATCTCTTGTGGCAATCCTTCCGCTATTTTATTTCCATATTCTAGTACCGAAATTCTATCAGATATACCCATTACAAGCTTCATATCATGTTCAATAACTAAAATGGTATTTCCTCTATCTCTAATTTTCTTTATAAGATGAGTCATCTCAACTTTTTCACCTGAGTTCATACCTGCTGCTGGCTCATCAAGTAAAAGTAATTTAGGTTCTGTGGCCAATGCTCGAGCAACCTCTACTCTTCTTTGATAACCATAGGGTAAGCTAGTAGCTATTTCATCTTTTAAATGAGTTAACTCAAGGAAATCCAAAATTTCCATTACCTTAGTTTCAACTTCCTTTTCTTCTTTTACAAGCTTAGGAGATTTTAATATGGTAGCCAATAAGTTTGATGATGTTCTGCAATATTGTCCAACCATTACATTTTCAAGTACCGTCATGGTGCTGAATAACCTTATATTCTGGAAGGTTCTACCGATTCCCATTTTTGTTATTTCATAGGGTTTAGATTTTTTAACCTTTTCTCCTAAGAATGTAACATCTCCTGCTGTTGGTTCATATATCCCAGTAATAGCATTAAAAAAAGTAGTTTTTCCCGCTCCATTAGGTCCTATTAAACTTACAATTTCATCTTTATCTATATGAAAATCTACATTGTTTACAGCCGTCAACCCACCAAAACGCATTGTTATTCCTTTAGCTTCGAGAATTCTCATTTTTCGCACCTCCCTTTAGACTAGACATGCTGATCATTCCTTGAGGTCTTACTATCATCATCATTACTAATAATATACCGTATATTGCATATCTATATGTGGATATACCTCTTAGTGCTTCAGGTAATATAGTTAATACTGTTGCACCTACAATAATACCTGGTATACTTCCTACACCGCCTAATACTACCATTGTTAACATTACTACTGATTCCATATATGTGAAGTTATCTGGATTCACATAGTGAATAAATGAAGCGAATATGCCTCCAGCTAATCCTGCTATAGCAGCACCTAAAACAAAGGCAAGTATTTTTAGGAAAGTTGGGTTTATTCCCATTGCTTCTGCTGCTACTTCATCATCCTTTACAGCTACTAGTCCTCTTCCTAATCTAGAGTTTAATAGTCTATAGGAAATAAATATGGTTAGAAGTGCCAGGATATATAGAATATAATAATATCCAGTATTACTGCTTATTGTATAACCAAATATCTTAGGTGATGGAATACCTGGTATACCAGCTGGTCCTCTTGTAAAGGATGCCCAATTTATTAAAACTAACCTTAGTATTTCACTGAAGCCTATTGTTGTAATAGCTAAATAGTCTCCTTTTAATCTTAGAGTAGGAATACCTAAAAGTAATCCAAAAATTGCAGAGACAATTGCACTACAAATCAATGCAATCCAGAAAGGTACATGATAAGTCACTGTAAGAATAGCAGTAGTATATGCTCCTACAGCATAAAATGCAGAGTGTCCCATGGAAAGCTGTCCTGCAAATCCGAGAACAAAGTTCAAACTTAATGCCAATACTATATATATCAACACTAGTACGCTTGTCCTAAGTGCATAAGTGTTGTTAGCTAAAATTAGAGGTAGTAATGCTCCTAATATTAAAAATATAAAAGTTGTAGCTTTTCTCTTTTTATTATCTAAATTCATAAATCTCTTTGTACCTATATCAAATATTTTTGAAAGTACAATAATTCCTAAATACAATATACCTGAATATAATATTAGATTGAATAAAACCTTTGAAATATTAGTCATCTTTATCCACCTCCTATACCTTTTCTTTAATACCCTTACCTAACAATCCATCAGGTTTTAGGATAAGTATGATTATTAAAATTATAAAGGCTATAGCATCTCTGTACCCAGAAGAAATATATGCTGCACCTAGACTTTCTGATACTCCCATAATAAGCCCTCCAAGCATTGCACCTGGAATACTGCCTATACCACCTATTACTGCTGCAATAAATGCCTTTAGTCCTGGTACATAACCCATCATAGGATATGCTGCTTTATAATATATTGCAACCAAAGTACCTGCAGCAGCTCCTAGAGCAGAACCAAGTCCAAATGTAAAATATACTACCTTATTTGTATTAATTCCCATAAGTCTTGAAACATCCATATCTTGAGATACGCATCTCATTGCTCTACCAATCTTTGTATATTGAACTATATAAGTTAATAATGCAACTAAAACAATTGTTGTGCCTAAAATTATTAGCTGAATAGTATTAACTCTAATTCCCATAAAACTAAATACTTTATTATTTATTACATTTGGAAATGATTGAGTCTCAGGACCCCATATAAGCATTGCAAAATTCTCTAAAAATATACCAACTCCAACTGCAGATAAGAACAAATTTATTTTAGGTGCCTTAAACACAGGGCTATAAGCAAACTTTGCTATGAGTATTCCGAAGATTGATGCCCCAGCCATCCCAAATAAAAACGCCAGCATTATTGGCATATTAAATAGCGTCAATGCTGTATATGTTAAGAAAGCACCGATCATATATACGTCTCCATGGGCAAAGTTTATCAGTCTAATGATTCCATAGACCATTGTAAAGCCTATCGCCGTTAGAGCATAAATACTCCCGAGAGCTATACCGTTACTTAATTGCTCCATAAACATATCTTTCACTCTCCTTTGTGTCTATTAGGGAGCCCCTTAGAGCCCCCCAATATCTTTAGTTTAATTGATCTCCTGCTAAAACGATTTTACCATCTTTAACTTCTAATATTAAAATGCTTCTTGTTACATCATTGTTTTCAAAAGAGATAGGTCCAGCTACTCCTGGGAAGTCCTTAACTCCTTGTAAATATTTCGTTATACCATCTCTTGTTGCTCCGTTTTTCTTCATGCCTTCAAGAATAAGTTTTGCTGAGTCATATGCTAATGCTGCATAATTATCAGGTTCTTTATTATATTTTTCTCTAAATGCTTCTACAAATTCTTTTGTTCCAGGGAATTCAACATCTGGATGGAAGAATGCAGCGAATCTTATTCCCTCAACAGATTGTCCACCTAATTTTATTAATTCATCAGAACTGATTCCCTCTGTTCCTATCATTGGAACATTTAACCCTGCTGGTCCTGCTTGCTGTGCAATTAAAGCTGTTTCTACATAATAACCTGCAACAAACATTATATCTGGATTTTGACCCTTAATCTTTGTAAGTTGAGGGCTAAAGTCTTTTGATTGTCCTTCAAAATATGTTTCTGATGCTACAACTTTTCCACCTAGACTTTCAAATTCCTCTGTAAAGTCATTTTTAAGACCTGTACCAAAGTCATTAGCTGTAAATAAAATAGCTGCTTTTCTTTTTCCTAATACATTATAAGCATATTGTGCTAAGTTTTTTGCTTGAGTAGTATCAGTTAATGAAATACGATATAAATGAGGAGTAGATCCATCAGTTATTTGTTTATTAACTGAGTCTGTAATAACTGGTATACCTGCTGCTTCATAGATTCCTCTTGCCGCTAATGTACAAGAACTGTTCCAGTGACCAATTACTGCTAAGACTTTATTATCTCCTGCAAATTTTTGAGCTACGTTTGGCGCTTCTTTAGGGTTTCCAGTATCATCACCAACAATTAATTTCACTTGTTTACCTTCAATACCGCCCTCTTTATTTACTTCATCTAGTGCTAGTTCTATAGCTTTAACTTTCATATCTCCAAATTGAGCTGAGTCGCCTGTCATAGGATTAGCTGAGGCTATATATAATTCCGAAGAGTTAGAATTTCCTCCACCACCGCTACATGCAGTAAGTGAAACTATACTTAAAACTAATAAAACTGCTAAAAAAGCCTTCCTTTTCATTAAAGATCCTCCTTTATTTTTGGAAATTTTATTTTGATGCTAATTATTATTGCAAGTAGTGTGCCATAATTTTTTTATATCTCTAATGATTAATAAGCTACTATCTACCATCTATAATTGTATAAATTGCTAAAATACAATAAATAATATATATGCAATTAATTCATACTATGAAATTTTTTCATACACGTGGTATAATGATATAGAATAAAAATTTAGAACTCGAGGTGCAAGATGATTCGAAGAAGGATTTTATCAATTTGTTTATTTGTAATAATTTGTTTATATTTCTCTTCACCTGGTACTGCTATTACACCACAGGATATTACTGAAGAACCTCTTAAAATCGGTGGGGATAATAATTATCCGCCATATGAATTTGTAGATGATAATGGGAATTTCAGGGGATTTAATGTAGACATTATAAGGGCTATTGCCATAGAATTAGGATTAGAAATTGAATTAATTCCCAATAGCTGGGAAGACACTATGGAGCTTTTGAAGGATGGAGAAATTGACGCTGTCCAAGGCATGACTGTGACAACAGAACGTGCTAGGATATATGACTTTACTCAAGAAATTGTAATAAATTCTCAAAATATATTTGTATTAAAAAATTCTAGTCTCATTCATGATATAAATGATTTGTCTGGAAAAAGAGTATCTATTCAAGCTGAAGATGTTTCTAAGGAGATTACAGGAAGGATACCAAATGCTACTGTCATACAGAAAACAAATCAATTAGAAGCCCTTCAATCCTTGTTATCTGGCGATGTTGATGCCTACGTTGGTAATAGGCTAACTGGAATTTATTATGTGCAAGCCTTTGATTTAACAGAATCTGTAAAGATTGTTGGAGAACCGCTTTATTCCACTAAGTATGCTATAGCTGTTAAAAAAGGAGATAATGAATTATTAGCTCTTCTAAATTCAGGCTTAGAATCAATAAAAAACAATGGAACTTATGATAAGATTTATAAGAAATGGTTTGGAGAAACTATTTTAGATATTAATCAAAAATGGATTGATATTCTTTCAATGTTATCAGTTGCACTTTTAATCTCTGTAATATTTATCTATATAGTAAACTATTGGAATAAAAGGCTAAAAGAAGAAGTTGAGGTCAGAACAAGAGAAATCATTGAGTTAAATAATATTGCAATGTATAACGATAAGATGCAAGCATTAGGTAAATTATCATCAGGAATAGCCCATGAACTTAGAAATCCATTGACATCTATTAATGCTTTCATTGATTTAATTCCTTTAAAAATAGATGATGAGAATTTTAGAAAAGAATTAATGAAAATTGTTCCCAATGAAATAAAAAGATTAAACGATTTAGTTGGCTCCTTACTAGATTATTCAAAGCCAAAGAATCCAAAACCTGAAAATATTATATTATCTGAAGTCTTATCAGATGTTTTAACTCTCTTGAAACAAAAGTTTAAAGAGAAGAAGATTAAAGTAATAACAAGAAATACAGATATTTATCTTTATGCTGACAAGTCCCAAATAAAGCAGATATTAATCAATATCTTACTTAATAGCATTGATGCCATCGATAAGGATGGACAAATAGAAATAGAAGGTAATATCATCAACACGAAAGCTTCTATAAGAATAAAAGATAATGGATCTGGGGTACCCCAAGAGATGTTAAGTAAATTGTTTGATCCATTTTATACTTCTAAAAAAACTGGTTATGGAATTGGGCTTTCAATGACTGATAGATTAATAAAGGAAAACAAAGGAGAAATAAAGTTAGATAGTGAAGCTGGGAAAGGTACAATAGTTACGATTTATATGCCTAATGAGTCATCTGAGAGAAAGGAGAAATGATATGCATAATGTTTTAGTTATAGATGATGAAATCTCAATTCTTACTGCATTAAAATTTGCCCTTGAAGGCCATTTCAATGTATATACAACAGCCGATGTTTTAGAAGGCTTAGATATGATTAGTAGTAAAAGTATAGATTTAGTTTTGCTTGATCAATATCTAGGGGATTACAGAGGTCTTGAAGTATTAAATACCATAAAATCAGAAAATCCAAGGGTAATTGTAATTGCAATGACTGCCTACGGCTCTATTGAGGACTCTATTGAAGCAATCCAGAGAGGTGCTTATTATTATATCACTAAACCCTTGGATATAAATGGATTGATATCCTTAATAAACAAGGCCCTTGATTATCAGTCACTATCAGATCAATTGGAAGATCTAACGAAACAAGTCAATGCAAACAAATTTAGCTTAAAAATGGTTTCTTCCAGTAGTGCCATGAATGAAGTATTTAAAATGATTGATAGAGTAAAGGATGTAGACATTACAGTCCTTATATCTGGCGAATCAGGTACAGGAAAAGAGCTCATTGCCAGAGCAATACATGAAACGAGTAGACGAAAAGATCAAAATATGGAAATAATAAATTGTGCAGCAATTCCTCATAATCTTTTGGAATCTGAGTTGTTTGGATATGAAAAAGGTGCCTTTACTGGTGCAAATAATAAGTACAAGGGAAAATTCGAGCTGGCTGATAAGGGTACTTTATTCTTAGATGAAATCGGGGACATGGATATACAATTACAAGCAAAACTTCTGAGAGTCATACAAGAAAAAACTATTACACCCCTTGGAAGTGAGAAATCAATACCTGTTGACTTTAGATTAATAGCAGCCACAAATTTAAATCTCAGTGCTGAAGTTAAAAAAGGAAATTTTAGAGAAGATCTATTTTTTCGTTTAAATGTTGTTAATATAGAAGCTCCCCCTTTGAGAAATCGAAAAGAGGACATTCCTGCACTTACAAAACATTTTATAAATAAATACAGTAAATCTTTTAATAAAGAGGTTACTGGAATAAGCAGAGCTGCTATAGATGTCTTAGAAAACCATGATTATCCAGGTAATGTCAGAGAACTTCAAAATATTATTGAACGCGCAGTAGCACTTGCTGACAAAAACACCATTCAAATACAAGATCTACCAAGTGAAATCATTCCTAATACTCATAGAGTTTTATTAAGTGAAAGTGTTCCTGTATATGTTGGAGATACTATAGAATCTGCAGAAAAAAAGCTTATCCTCGCTACTCTAGAATATTGTGATAACAATAAAAGAAAAACTGCTCAGATGTTAGGTATGAGTGAAAGACATCTTTATAACAAGTTAAATCAATATGAATTAGGATAGAAATTAATTAAAAATAAGTTCTAAAAAGGGCGGTTATATAACCGCCCTACAATTTTCTACTTCATTAAATGAGTTTCCAATATCTGCTCCATTCTCAAACCTTGTAGCCCTAAATAATGATTTAAGTTGTTTAGTAAATACTCTAATTTAACCGGTCCTACTAGTTCTGAGCCTGTTACTGCTACACCATATTTTTGTGCTTCTAATTTTACTAGTTCAAAGGTTCTATATAATGGTGTTTGAGCACAGTCAAACATATTCATGGATACTACCACTCCATCTCTTTCTGGGAATTTGATTCCTACGGCTCTAACTGTTGAATATCCGCCACTTGGTCCTCTTACTGCCTTTGCTATTTGTTTCGCTATATTTACATCCTCTGTTCCCAAGAAAACGTTATATGCTGTTAGTCCTTCCATATCTGCTGATACTATAGTTGCTCCATATTGTGGACTTAATTTACCATCTACTGATAAATCTGGACGTCTTGCTTCGTGGTCTGGATGGTTTTCATCATCTAATAATGCTTTCAGTCCTTCATATTGTCCTTTTCTAATAAAAGAAATACTCTTTTTATCTTCTGTTCTAGCATTTGCTCCTGCAAAGTATATAGGAACTTGATATTTATCAAATAATTCTTTTCCTATTTCTTCTGCTAATTCTTTAGTTTCTTCTAAGGTAATATTCATAAATGGGAATAGAGGTATTGTATCTTGACCACCTATTCTTGGATGAGAGCCCTTTTGCTCTCTCATATCAATAAATTCATAGGACTTTCCAGCCATTTCAATTAATGCTTCTTTTAATGGTTCTGGTTCACCTAATATAGTCACTACTGTTCTATTGAAATCATGTTCTGGTTCTACACTTACTAATGTAACTCCTTCACGATTCTTCAATACTCCAGTAATGGCTTCGATTACATCTTCCCTTCTACCATCACTAAAGTTTGGAACTGCTAAGATATACTTTGTACCTTCCATATTTTATACCCCCTTATATTATACACTTATTCATTATGTTAACATACCTACAATGCTTTTTCTTTGTATACTTTCTATAAAAGAGTACAGTTTTCAAATGTAAAATCATCACTTCATATGTTTAAGTTTCCCATTATTTTTAATTAATAGTATTTCTGACATAATACTCATTGCTATTTCCTCAGGGCTTCCTGCAGATATTTCTAATCCTATTGGTGCATATATTTTATTTATATTCTCTTCTGGTATACCTTTATTCCTTAAATTGTCCATCATAGTAATTACTTTACGTTTACTCCCCATAGCACCTATATATTTTGCATCTGAATTTACTACTTCTATCAAAGATTCTTCATCATATTTATGGCCTCTAGATGCTATAACTATATATGTATTATTATCTATCTTATAATTTCTTAACATTTCATTTATAGGTCCTAGTACTAGTTCTTTTGCCAAAGGAAATCTGTCACCGATTAAAAACTCCTCTCGATCCTCAAATATTACTATATCGAAATTAAGCAAGGAAGCAATATTATATATTGCATATCCAACATGCCCTCCACCAATTATTAGAAGCTTAGGATTAATTTTATATACATCTATAAACACTTCCACCCTTCCACCACAAATCATTCCCACTCCTTCAGTATCCAACGGTAGATCTATAGTTTTGCTTTGTCCTTCTTCTATGGCTTTGATGCACAATTCTATAACATGCTTTTCTAATGCTCCGCCTCCAATAGTTCCATGGATTGAGCCATCCTCTAAAACTGACATCATAGTACCTATACCTCTGGGAGTTGAACCTTCTGATTTTGTAATAGTTGCAATGGCTAATTCTTTTCCATTATTTATATCTTCCAAAGCTTTTCTCATTACTGACAGATCACCCATTTAAATTCTCCTTCCTTTCCTTAGATACATTATTCCTTCTAAAACTCCACCGCCTACTGCCCTAGCTTTATCTGATATTGTATATACATATTCCTCTATTCCGCGAGGGTCTATATCTCCTACCTTTAGCCCTTTTTCTACATAAAGACCTTCCTTTATAATACCTCTCAATATACCCGATATTCTTGCTCTTACTTTTCTTCCTGACGTCTCGCATATTATATCTCCAACTTCTACTTTATCGCCTATATTATAGTAACTTTTAAATATTCCACTGGCCTCAGCTCTAATTATCCTTTCTTCTTTATAGCCTAGAATATCTCCAGGGATTCCAGTGTCATCTTCTGCTTTACCTTTATATATCACTTTTCCTAAAAAATGACCTCTCTTAGTTTCTACTACTAAATCTACATCTACTCCGGCTTCAAATCCAGGACCTATACCTATTGTCATGGGAGCCATATCCTTTGTAGTTCCAAGATTTTTCTTAGCAAGTATACTGTCTATTATGGCTATGGGTTTTATACTGTTTATTATCTCACCTTTTCCATCAATATAAACAGGAATAATTCCATTATTAATAGCTTCATATATTTCCTCTAGATTTCTAGTTAATATTGCCTTAACCCCTTCTACTATAATTTCTCCATTATATACAGCTTCACAAAAAGATACTCTTCTCCTAATGGCCAATGGTTTCTCCATATCTAAGATTATTACCTTAAATCCTGCCATAAATAACCTATGTCCTATACCTGTGGCTATATCTCCTCCACCACGAATAATTATTAGCTCCATATTTTACCACCTACTTAGAATTATCATTTGGTGATTTCTAATATCTTTAAATCCTCTTGATTATCTATATCCATACCTAATCTTTCTTCCTCTATATAAACCTTCTTCGTTTTAGAAATATTCCTTTCTACTATATCTCTACCGCCTTTGTCCCCTGTAATTTGTAATAATTCTTCTTTAAAAATAGAAGAAATAAGCATAGGCATTCCCCTATGATTATTATAATAAGGCACTAGAATAGGTAGATCTGAGATATTGTATTCTTCAATTAATTTATCTATAAGTTCTGATGTTAAAAAAGGCTGATCACCTACTAAAAACATATAGGATTTAGCTTCTATAGCCCTCCTCACTCCTAGTTTCAATCCTTCTGATTGTCCTAGATGAGCATTTTCATTATAAATAGTTTTTATATTATACTCTTCTCCTATTTTCTTTACTTTTTCACTTCTATAAATTAAAATTATATCATCTAGTTTTGAGCCTACACAGGCCTTAATAACTCTTTCTATTAATGTACTTCCTTCTATATCTATTAATAGTTTGTCTGCTTTCATCCTTCTTGAAAAACCTGATGCTAAAATAATTCCTATTATCATAACTATTCACCTAATAAAATTTTTTCTCTTTAATATCCGCTATAGCCACATTATTAAAATGTTTATCATCTAGTATTCTTCTGATTCTTTTTGCTTTACAAATTTTCATTTCATCATTAGCTTTATTTAGCAGTAGGATTTTGTCTCTTGATGCATTTTTAAATAATCCATTCTTATCTAAAACAAGTTTTACAATGACTTCTTCATCAATTATGAAGTTTCTTCCAACTATGTCCCGCAGCAGTTCTGGTCTATGAACTGTATCCTCGTCTATTGCTTTTCCCAAGGAATCTAAACCTATAACTCCAATTGTCTTAGTGCTAGTCATTGGAATTACTGGTTCATGATTCCCTGGAGCCTTTATAGGCTTTCTCTTAGAACCATCCGCCTCTATGAGAATAATATCAAATATATTTCTTGCAAAAATTTCTTCTAATTTTTCTGAAGAAATTCCCTCTAGTTTACCATTTTTTATCTCTCTGCCTAATATCGTAATTGTACCATTTAATGGATTAAAATCTCTATCTATATCTTTTAAGAAAAGATAAGTATATTCTTCCTTTAAAGGAGTAAATATTCTGGTAGTAGTAGATATAAGGATTTTTTTATTTAGAGAAATAAATTCTTTTGCTAATTCAAAGATGGTAGTAGTTTTTCCTCCACCTCCTACAAAAGAGAGCATTTCCGCTTTATATATATCTATACCTAATGCTTTATATATAATCATTCTTAATCCTCATATTTATATATTTTTAACAAGAGAATCCAAGGCAAGCCCTATTTCATATAGTCTTCCTCTTTCATCTGTGACTGTTAAAAATTTAAATAATTTCCCATCTTCGACTCTCTTTTTTACTGGTGTTACTATATATTCTTTTTTCCTTTTCTTAAAATCTTGTAAAGATGGGTCTGCCTCATATAGATTTAGACCTATGGCGGATTTTTCATTGGTAAATTCTACAACTCCCGACATATCTGTAATATATATCGCATCTACTCCTACCTCTCTAATTAATTCTTTTATCATAGTGTCACTAATATTTTCATTGTTCATAAAATAATCTTTAACTATATATGCCTGTCTTAACATCTTTTCTTCCATTACCTTACCTACTACAAATTGCTGCATATCATAAACATATCCTTTAATCTTTTCTACCACATCATTTAAATTTCTTGATCGACTGTGTTGCTCTAATGTCTGCTCAGTAGTCTGTTCTATTTGAGCTGTTGTTTCCTCTGAAAATTCTGCTATTCTAGTTATATTTGCAGTTATTTCCTCTATCATGGAATTATTTTCACCAGTTACTTTTTTTATTTCCTCCAAACTTTCTTTGCCTAAGTTTAATGTTTCTATTATGGAATTAAATTCTTTGCTAGTAGATTCAATAACTTCACAGTTTTCGTCCATATATTTCATCTCATTTGCCATGGATTCTGAAATCAATACTATCTCATCTTTTAATCCATGTATTACTTCTTCTATCTTTTTAGATACAGTCTCTGTCTCGTTAGCTAATTTCCCTACTTCCATAGCTACTATAGAGAAACCTTTGCCATGTTCTCCAGCTCTAGCTGCTTCTATTGAGGCATTTAACGAAAGCATTTTTGTTTGATTTGATATGGTATTTATAAGATCTACAAGTGATACTACTTCATCTGAATAATTTCTTAGTTCTATTATTTTCTTAGAACTTTCTGCTACCATGTTTTTAGAGTTTATTATTCTGTCTTCTATATAATCTATTTCTTCAATCCCTTTCTGAGCTGAGGTAATAGAATTTGATATAAATTGAATTTTATCAACTATATTCTTATCTATATTTTCCATAGATAAGTAAATTTTTCTAGCTAAATGATTGGTCTGATTAAGCATCTGACTTTGTTCCACTGCATTAGCATCTGCTTCTTCTACTGAAGACGCTATAAGTTCTGAACTAGTTAAAGATTCAGTAGCTAATAGACTTAAGTTTTCACATATATTAAATATTTCAGTTGATATTTCTACCTGAGTTTTCAAGTTCTCTCTTATCTGTTTATAAACACTATAAATCTTTTGCCTTGCTTCCTCAGGTATATCTATACTTTCTGATAAAGAAAAGTCTAAATCATTGATATTAGATAAATATTTTATTATCTCTTTTATCCCCCTGTTATTTTGAATCTTCCATAATCCTAGAGACAATCCTATTGAGAGTAAGAGAGCTAAACATATTTGTATAATTGTATTTTTAAAATATACTGTTGTAAAATAATTAACTCCCATAAAAATAATCGAAAACATAAATACCTTTAAAAAATCTCTAGTTCCTCTCTTCAACATTTTTCCTCCTTATGCTATTATCCTATTTTTTTCTCTTCAGCCTCCCCTAGAGCTTTTATAAGTCTTTCTGGTGTTACAGGCAATTCTGTAATTCTGACCCCTATAGCATCGTAAATTGCATTTAGTATAGCAGGAGCTATTGGAATCATTACAGGTTCTCCAATTCCTTTTGCACCATAGGGAGCTGTAGATTCTGGATCTTCTACTATAATATTATTTATGTCTATCATGTCCATAGCAGTAGGTATTAGATATTTTGAGAACTTATTATTTTTCATTTTACCATTTTGCAAATTTAAATCCTCCAATAATGCATATCCAAGTGCCATAGCAAATCCACCATCCATTTGTCCCTCAAGTAATCCTGGATTTACTGCACGCCCTACATCTTGAGCAAAGGTTGATCTTAAGAGATTTACTATACCTGTTTTTGTATCTACTTCTACTTCTACCGCACAGGCATTAAATGTATATGGCCAATATGGAGCTCCTTGCCCATTCTCAGGGTCCATCTGGGTTGTTTGAGCTATAAATTCTCCCTTAGTCTCTATAGTATCATCACCTATATATATTTCAGATAGCTTCTCATAGGATATTCTCTTCTGGGGAAAAAAGCTTAATACTACTTCTCCTTTTTCTAATATTAATCCTACTGTAGAGTTTAGTCCTAGCTGAATTCTTGCTTTTTCAAATAATTCATCTCTCATATTTTCACAGGCAACCTTTATTGCATTTCCAGTGTTATATGTCTGTCTAGTTGCTGCTGCTGTTCCTGAATCAGGCATTAAAGATGTATTTTCGTGTACTAATTCAATATCTTCTACTGTTAGTCCAAGAACCTCCGCTCCTATTTGTCTCATTGAAGTCTTGGCTCCCTGCCCCACCTCTGTTACACCACAATATATTCCAATCTTTCCTTTTGGAAGAAGTCTAATGATTGCCCTTGATATATCTGGAAATCCGTTGCCATAGCCAGTTCCATAAAATGAAATTCCTATACCTATGCCTCTTTTCTTCATAGAGCTCCCTCCTTTAATTGTTCAGAGAACTTAAAATCCTTATCTACTTCTTCTATACATTTATCTAAAGGCACACTATCTGTCAATATCTGTCCGGTAGCAGTCATTGAGCCTTTTCTAAATATATTTTTCATCCTAAATTCAATAGGGTCCATATCTAATTTTTCAGCCAACATATCCATTTGTTGTTCATGGGCTATAGGTACTTGAGTTGCTCCAAATCCTCTCATAGCTCCAGTAAATGGATTATTTGTATATACCGCATAGGTATCAACCTTTACATTCGGTATAACATAAGGTCCCGTAGCATGGACCCCAGCTTTTCTTAGTACATTTATTGCCCAAGAACAATGTGCACCAGAATCTCCAATTATTTCTGCTTCCATATATTGAAGTATCCCATTTTCATCTGCTCCAGTTCTATATTTCATAATCATAGGGTGACGTTTAGAATGTGTTAAAAAGGACTCCTCTCTAGAATATATGACTTTTATTGGTCTCTTTAATACCATAGCTGCTAATGCTAAATGTATTTGAGGTGATATATCTTCCCTAGCTCCAAAGGCACCTCCTACAGCTGTATTAATTATTTTAACCTTTTCCTCTGGCAGACTTAAGTTTATAGCTACTTCTTCTCTGTCATAATGTGGATATTGAGTAGCTAAAGCTACTACTACTGTGCCATCTTGTTCAAGATAACTAATTCCTGCCTCTGGTTGTAAAAATGCGTGTTCTACCATAGGTGACTTATATATATTTTCTACTATATATTTACACTTTTTCTTTCCCTCTTCTATATCTCCATGTCTCAATTTATAATGAAATACAATATTAGAATCTCCATGTACCTTAGGTGAATCCTCTTTCATAGCTTCTATTGGATCAAATACTGCTGGTAATTCTTCATAATCAACTTTAATTTTTTTATATCCTTCATCACAAGCTCTCTGAGTTTCTCCTACTATAAATGCTATTGGTTCTCCTATTCTTATAACCTTTTCACTTGCAAATACTTCATGGTCCTTTAATACTACTCCATGGATATTTTCTTTTGGTACATCTTTATATGTGAATACCTTTAATACTCCTTCTACTTTTTCTGCTTCTGCAACATCTATTTTAATTTTGGCATGAGGTTTATCTGATCTTAAGGTTTTACCATAAGCCATATTATCCAAATATATATCTTGAGGATAAACTGCTGTACCAGTAACTTTACTATATGCATCGACTCTAATAATATTTTTTCCTACTACATTTAGTTCCATTACTTTTCCTCCTCCATATATTTTATAGCTCTTTCCGTTGCATCAATCATTTTATTGTAGCCTGTACACCTACATAAATTACCCGATATTCCTTCTCTAATCTCGTCTCTTGTGGGATTAGGGTTTTTATCTAGCAATGCCTTAGTTGATAAAACCATCCCTGGTATACAAAATCCGCATTGTACTGCACCTACATCTATATATGCCTGCTGTACTGGATGAAGTTTTCCATTTCTTTCAAGTCCTTCTATAGTTACAATACTACTTCCGTTGGCTTGAAATGCCATTACAAGACATGAGTTAACAGTTTCTCCATCCATTATGACAGTGCAAGCACCACATTCACCTTCTCCACATCCTTCTTTGGTACCTACAAAGCCTAATTCATCTCTTAATAAATCTATTAATCGCAAATTCTCATCTACAGAAATTTCGCAAAATTCTCCATTCACTTTAAGGCTTATATTTACCATGCTGCCACCTCACTCCCTATTGTCATTGCTGATTCAAGGGTTTCCCTTAATATACCAGATATGGCAACCCTTTTATATGGTAAAGTAGACCTACCTTTTAACCGTTCATCCATAGAGTTTTGTAGTGTCTCTATAGCACCTTCTACGGTTTCTTCCCTAATTTTTTTACCTATTAAATAATTTTCAACTTCATATTCTCTCATAGGATATTTTCCCAATGCCCCACTAGCAACTCTAATGGAATTAATAAACCCTTCACTATCAAATTCAACTAAAGAAGCTGAGGTCAGTCTTGATATGGCTAACGCCTTTCTAAGTCCAAGCTTGGCGAAAGTAAGGACTTGATTTCCTTTAGGTTTTATAAATTTAATTTCTGTTATAAGTTCATTTTCTTTTATAGGGTCAGTATAATAGTCCTCTAAAGATATTTCTCGTACCCCTTCTATACTAACAAGCCTTACTATACTTCCCAAAGCAATTAAAGGCGGTATTGAATCAGCTGCCGCAGACCCATTTGCAATATTTCCTCCTATGGTGCCTTTATTTCTTATTTGCGGGGAACCTACCATTCTACAAGCTTTATATAATCCCCATAGGTTCCCACGAAACAAATGGTTTTCAACTATATTGGTAAATGTAACTCCTGCACCTAAAGTAATATACTCTCCATCATCCTCTATTTTTTTCAAGTCTTCAATTTTAGTAATATCTATTAACACCTTCGGTGATATTTTCTCATTTTTCAAGGCAATTACAATATCAGTACCTCCAGCTATTATCTTTGCATCTTTGCCAAAATTGCCAAGTATTTCTATCACTTCATTAATATTATCTACATTATACACTTGATTTAAGGTCATATTTACACCCCTCATAGGATTCTTAGTTTTAAAAAGCCGCCTCCAAATAGAAGGCGGCTGATGTCTTTACATAAATATTGTTTTCAATACAAACAATATTGCTAATACATACATAATTGGTGATACATCTTTGTGTTTTCCAGTTAATACCTTTAATATTACATATGAAACCATACCAAATACTATACCTTCAGCTATACTATATGCAAAAGGCATCATAACTATTGTTAGAAATGCTGGTATAGCCTCTGTAAAGTCATCCAAATCAATTTCTTTAATTGGACTCATCATGAAAAGACCAACTAAAATTAATACAGGCGCTGTTGCCGCCCCTGGAATCATACCAAATAATGGTGAAAGAATTAATGCTAATAAGAACATTACTCCTGTAGTTAAAGCTGTAAGTCCAGTTCTACCACCTTCTGCTACTCCTGATGCTGATTCTACGAAAGTTGTTACTGTAGATGTACCTAAGCAAGCACCCAATGTAGTTCCTACAGCATCTGCTAATAAAGCCTGTTTAACCTTTGGTAACTGTCCATTTTCATCTAACATATTAGCCTTTGAAGATACTCCTATTAAAGTACCTATAGTATCAAATACGTCTACGAATAGGAAAGAGAACATTACTATAAGCATATCCCAAGTAAATACATTAGCCCACTCGAATTTAAATGCTACTTCTGCAAGAGATGGTGGCGCTGAAAAAATACCTAAGAAAGTTCCATTAGGCATAGAACTAACTCCCATTGGTATACCAATGATAGTGGTAATTATAATACCAAAGAATAAAGCTCCCTTAACCTTTTTAGCCAATAGAAATCCTGTAATAACAAGGCCTATTAATGCTAATAATGGTGCTCCTTTAGTTAAATCACCTAAGTTTACAATTGTTCCTCCTTCAGCTGTAATAATTCCCGCATTTACAAAACCTATTAAAGCTATAAATAGGCCTATACCTACTGATACTGCTTTTTTCAGATTCATAGGAATTGAATTAAATATAGCCTCTCTTACATTAAAGAATGATAATAATATAAATATAATCCCTTCAATGAATACTGCTGTAAGAGCAAATTGCCATGATTTTGACATACCGAATACTACTGAATAAGTAAAAAATGCATTAAGTCCCATACCTGGTGCCAACGCAAAAGGATAATTTGCCATAAATGCCATCATTAGACAAGCTACGGCAGATGAAATGGCAGTAGCTGTAAATACTCCACCTTGATTCATCCCTGTTTCTGCTAGCATACCTGGATTTACTGCTAAAATATAAGCCATGGTCATAAAGGTAGTAATCCCAGCTAGAATTTCAGTTTTTACATCTGTGTTGTTTTCTTTCAGCCTAAATTGTTTTTCAAAAAATCCAACATTTGAAGCTCTTTCACTAGACATAATACTCCTCCTTATAATTTATTTAAAAAAACTATCCTCCTTTCTTAAAAGTCTCTATTTAGTTATTATACTAAATTTTTATAGATAACTGTAGTAAATTCTTATTTAATAACAGGAGGCAGAATCTTAAAATTATTCACATCTATCAGTCCTTTGTCTGTTATCTTCCATGCTGGACTTGTAGATAGTGCTAAGAAGGATAGATGCATTAGTGGTGCATGGATT
>NZ_JAHLOH010000005.1:0-24305 GCF_018917285.1 Tissierella carlieri
GATGATTTCATAGACGAAGCTTTATCATATGCAAAGCGAAATTTAGAGCAATCCAAAGAAACTTAGAGCAATTCTATGAAGATATTGTACTATTTTTTCATATTTAGTTTACAGAGCCTCTTTAAATTTACTCTTATTATAGCATTGGGAATGGACATAAACAATGAATATTATTATTAGAAGATCAAAGTTGAATTATGGAATGAAATTTCATTGTATAATAATTATTGTTAATATATAATTATATTTAGGGATATAATGGAGAATAAGGATAAAGGGAGGTTTGTGCTGATGACTACTGATGAATTTCAAAGATTAGTGTTGGAGAAGTTAGAAAGTCTAGAAAAGGGACAAAAGAACCTAGAAGAAAGGCAAAAGAGCTTAGAATTAGGACAAAGAGGTCTAGAAGATGGACAAAAACAAATTCTTATAAAATTAGAAGCAGTAATAGAACAAACTGCTGATTTAACAGAGTTTAAACATGAAGTAAAACAAGAACTTGCAGATATAAAATCTAATATATCAAGAATAGAGATAAACACTGCAGAAAATTGGAGAGATATTGCAAGACTCAAATCAGCTAGATAATATAATTGAAAGAACTCGTGATGGGTTCTTTTTTCTTTGAAAATAGGATAAATTAGCCCACATTTTAATCTATCCATTTTCATAAGATAATCTCTTTAATATTGACGAAATAGGTATTTCGGATGAAAGAAGCAGATAGAAAACTTTGGAATAGACTTATCAAGGCAAAATCTAGCAAATTAGATTATCCATGGAATAAAGGTTTAACTAAAACATCTATATGCTAGAATAAATACAAATTTTCTACCAAAGAAGATGACACGAAATAGATTATATCATTGAGAGATGTGGTCTATTTAACGCTTACGTAAGTAATTTAGACGTGAGTATGTAATTAAAGAATTGGATTAAGATAGAAGCTAGTTAGGATTTATAAATGTAAATTTGACTAGTTTGTGTTTATTTGACAAAATATATCGAAGTTTGTCGAGAAGATAGTGAATTCAATGGGTTGACAGCTTTTTTGTAGTAGGATATAATGACCATAACTTAACAAGTGGAAATAATTGTTAGTATGATTTTTGTAGTTCTATAGGGAAAGTGGATAAATATATATAGTTTATGTATATATAAGAATAAATGAGGAGGAGAAAAATGAATAGCGATAATTATACCTTTGGAAA
This sequence comes from Tissierella carlieri, assembly GCF_018917285.1. Classification (NCBI taxonomy): domain Bacteria; kingdom Bacillati; phylum Bacillota; class Tissierellia; order Tissierellales; family Tissierellaceae; genus Tissierella; species Tissierella carlieri. The sequence goes on from NZ_JAHLOH010000005.1 coordinate 1,212, forward strand.
GTCTATTGGGAGCTGGCACGCTGATAGAGCACAGACAGTTACATTCGTAGTTACTGATGATTGTAACTTGAGGTGCAAGTATTGTTATATAACTCACAAAAAATCTGATAATAAGATGGATTTTGATACTGCTAAAGCTTTTATTGATCGTCTACTTACAACTGATGAGATGAGATATTCAGAAGCTGTAATCTTAGAATTTATTGGTGGAGAACCATTAATAGAAGCCAATCTTATTGATAGAATAGCAGATTATTTTAAGCTAAGAGCATTTGAATTAGATCATGATTGGTATTGGAACTATAGAATAAGCATTTGTACTAATGGAGTTAATTACTCCTCGCTTGAAGTTCAAAGACTCATTAAGAAAAATCTTAATAAAATGTCCATAACTATATCAGTAGATGGAACTAAGGAAAAACATGATATGCAAAGGATTTTTCCTGATGGTTCAGGTTCCTTTGATAAAATAAATGACAATATTGATTTATGGTTAAGGCAATTTAGAGGGGCAACGAAGGTAACTTTTGCAAGTGATGATTTGCCTTTATTATATGACAGTGTTTTATCTTTATGGAATAGAGGCATAAAAGAAGTCAATGCTAATGTTGTTTTTGAAAATGTATGGAAAAAGGGTGATGATAAGGTTTTAGAGGAGCAATTAAAAAATTTGGCAGACTACGTAATAGACAATAAATTATATGACAAAGGCTATCACTGTTCTTTCTTTGATGAAACAATAGGATATCCTTATGACGAAGAAGATATGGATAAGACTTATTGCGGAGCTGGAAAGATGATTGCATTGTCACCAAATGGGAATATCTACCCTTGCATCAGGTACTATGGGTACTCATTAAATAATCATGAAGAATGGTCAGTAGGTGATATAAAGAATGGAATAGACATGGAAAAGGTTAGACCTTTTGTACTATCTACTAATCGGATTCAAAGTGATTCTGAGTGCTTAAATTGTGATATAGCTACAGGCTGTGGTTTTTGCCAAGGCTTTAATTATGATGAAGCTCCAGTACCTACTAATTTTTACCGTGCTAAATATATATGTAATATGCATAAGGCTAGAGTCAGAGCGAATAATTACTTTTTTTCTAAGTTATATAATGTGCATGGAATAGAAAGAGAAAATAATAAGATAAATAAAAAGTCATTTTACTTTTTATTGTCAGACGACTATATAACTTATTGTTGCCATGAAAATCAAAATCAAAATGATAATGAAATGAGTGATAGTGTAATTCTTGAAGGTTTAAATTATGCACAAGAAAATTTTATGATGCCAATATTTGTTCATGGAAAAAGTGGAAAAACTTTGAGAACAAAAGAAGAATATATAGGTTATGACATATTGCATATAGTTCCTATAAAGTATTATAATCTAGCACAAAAACAAGAATTTAGACGAATTTTACCAGTATATGATATGGAGAATGTTTGGAATGAAAAAATATTTATTGACAATATAATATTAAATGTAAGAGAAGATGAAATAAAAAAATTAAATGAAGCAATTGATGAGTTAATCAAATTTTCGAATAGGATTAATATAAATATAACAGAATTAGATAGGCATTTTAATGAAGAAGAATATAGACAGCAGATGGAAATGATAAGTGATAAAATTATAAAAATATGGGAAAATGAAGGGAGGTTCAAGGAGATAAACATATTAACAGATATTTTGTTTTTGGACAAACATGATAATTGTCAGGCAGGAGAAAATACATTCGTATTATCTCCATTAGGTAAAATATATACTTGTTGTGCTGATTTTTCAAATATTGAAGATGGTTTTATTGGAGAAGTTACAGAAGGAATTATAAAGGAATATGGCAGTTACTTATATGGGATTGAGAATAATAATCTTTGTAGAATCTGTGATGCATATCAATGTAGGGATTGCGTTTATATTAATAAAAAAAATACAAAAGAGTATAATGTTTCACCATCATTTCAGTGTAGGAAAAGTCATATAGAGAGAGTAGTTTCTTTAGATTTAAAAAGTAAGTTTAAGAATTGTTCAATAATACCTAGTAAAAATACATTGGAAATAAAAGAAAATGATTATTTAGATCCAATATCAAAGTTTTTTAAAAACAATAGTGAGTTCGCAGGTTATTATAAATATCAGGTTTAAACATCAAGATTTAAAACTAAAGAAAAGTTTGGGAAAAAGGGATATTAACAAGGTGATAGGTCCATTAGGACTTCACAAATATAATTAGAAAGGTAGAGAATCTATGTCATACAATAGTAAGATTAGACAAAATATAATTAGCAATCCTATTACACCAATGGATTCATGTGGGAAAGGTTGTACAGGAAGTTGTAATACAAGATGTGGGGATAGTTGTCAAAGTCGTTGTGCAACAGATTGTACTGGCGACTGTTCAGGAACATGTGATGATAGTTGCATAAGCACATGTGGTGGTGGTTGCTCAAACAGTTGTGCTCATGGTTGTGCTAGGACTTGTGCAAGTGGAAGTGGCCCAATAACAAATAATAATTTGCTGTAATTACCAAAGAAAGTTTAGTCGACTTGATTTTCAAGTCGACTAAACTACATATAATTAGATTTAAAAAAATTAGTTAAAGGAATGAGATATGGTGGAAAATAACAAAAAAAGAGCAATTTTATTATCAATATTACTATTGATTATACTTGTAACGGGTGTATTTATTATCATTAGAAACAAAGATAATAATAAAGAAAATAAATATGGCAACGGAGATGAAACATTTCAAGAAAGCAAAGATAATGAAAAAAAAGAAACTGATAAATTTTATTATGTTGAAGAGTTTGCAGATGAATCAATATTTGAAGGAAATGGTTATGATAAAATATTTAAATACAATGGGAAAATAGTCAGATTTAAAGGTGATTCTTTACAAGACATAAAGTCTAAAGAAAATATTTATGAGATTCCGGATAATATTACGTTGAGGGGTGGATATTGGCTCATCAATGAAGATGAAATTTGGAATATAAAATATGATAGTAATATTAAGCAAATAATAGCTAGCTCTTTTGATAATAAGGGAAATAAAAAAGGGAATATAGAATTAAAGGATTTTAAAGGAAAGATTGTTGATGATTCATATATAATGGTTGAACACATGAGAGTTAGTGATGATTATATATATCTATCTGCTCAGACTAATACGCAACCAACTCTACATATATTCACAAAAGAGGGAGAGCTGAAATATTCATATGAAAGTGTAAGTAGCTTTGATGTAGATAATAAGGGGAGATGTATATTTACCACACAAGGTTCTACATCTTTGCCATATGGATTTTACATGGTTGATTCAGAAAAAGGAACTGAAATATTTAGAAATATATCTTATAGATTAAATCCTATACGTTTTTCGGAAGATGGAGAATTTATATATGGATTTGACAAAAATTTAAATGTATTCCATGCTAAAGATGGAAGTTTCAAAGAATCAATATTTGAATTTGGAAAAGATTCCACATATTTGTTAGATGATTACGATATAAAGGACTTTATGGTGGAAAAAGATGGAGATATCTATTATTCTTTAAAAACTAAGGTGATGAGGGATACCGTCATTGAATTAAGTGATATAAAAAGCTCCTATTATTTATATACAAAACAAGAAGGAGAAAGACCGAAAAGAGAGACAACGGTCATTATAACTGATTCATATAGAAATGATTTTATGGACGAAGCTATTAAACGATATGAACTTAAATATCCAGATGAACATATTGAATATAACTATACCTATAACAATGAAAATGAGTTTGGTGAAAATGCTGAAGAATGTGTATCTAAATTGACTTTGGACATTATCCAAGGAAATATAGGAGATATTGTTCATACGGGAGGAGTAGGAATTGAAATCCATAATATTTTAGCAACAGATGCCTTTATGAATTTAACAGATTTAATAGAGAAGGATAAAAGTTACAAAGATTTAAACAAGGATGTATTAAATGCTCTTAAGATTAATAACGCTATAAGGGGATTACCTATTAATTATATGTTTTATCAATATGAATTAAATGAAGATTTAGAAAAGCAATTAGGACTTAATATAGATTTTACCAATATATCTTGGTCAGAAGTATTAGACATTGTAAAGATAATAGAAGAAAAAGCTCCAGATAGACATTTATTTACATTAGAAATGGAAGGAAAAAGTCCTTGGGATGTTTTCGAGGAATATCTGCTTATAGCTAATATGCCAGACCTTATTAATCTAGAAACTAAAGAAGTAAATTTAAATCAGCAGTGGTTTAAAGACCTTTTGATAAAGTTTAAAGACTGCAGTAAGAGTAAAAATTTTGTACTTGGTAACGCGGAATACAATTTGACTGATAGACTTCATGGTTCATTACTAGCTTTAACATTTAACAGAAGTATTTATCATGCTGATAGATTATTTCATTTTAATGAATATAATAAGACAAATAGTAGCAGAGTGATACCAAGTTTTATTGGAGAAAAAAATGATAATAGGACTGGCTATAGTATGATGATGTACTCGATAAATAACCGTTCCGAAAGGAAAGAAAATGCATGGAAGTTTTTAAGCTTTTTACTGGAAGAAGATATTCAGTTTATTTCATCACGAGATAGAACAGGAATACCTATTAGTAAAAAAGGCGTTGATAGAATGATAGCAGATGCCATATATATGCATCGTCTTTCAGGTAGCAATATAGACGGATATAATAATGCTATGCTAGAAAACTCTCATAAAATCAACTATCTATACGATATGGGTTACCTTAGACTAGGTATTTCAGAACCGATAGGATTATATATGAATGGAGAAATAACACTTGATGAAGCATTGAAAAGGGCGGAAGAAAATGTAATGATTAGGCTAAATGAATAGGGGAATTAGAGTAATAAGAAAGGTATAAATGAAAATCAAATAGATTTGGAAATTAAATGGTGAAGAGTTTAAAGAAATTGAAGATTTATTTGAAAAGAAAATAGCACTTAAAAATCTTACTAAAATAGTTGATGCAGATAATCAGAAGCTTTATGATAAGTTAATAAAGTATTATAGTAAAACAGTTCACCAATTTAATTTTTGGTGGGATAATATGGTTAAGAAGTATAATTGGGAAATGAATAATTAATAAGGGGGAGATTATAATGTCATACCAAAGTAAATGTTTTAAAAATAATTTAGAAAACTTAATATCAACTAAGGATTATACAAATTGTTCATCATCTTGTACAGCAACTTGCAAATACAGTTGTGGATATGCTTGTGGATTTGCATGTGTAGGTACATGTAGCGATGCATGTACTATGAATTGTGCAGAAACATGTGCAAGAGGGGCAGGTCCTATTGCAAATAATAATTTGTTCTAATTGTTGGAAAAAGTTCATTGGAATTGTCTAAGCAAACTGATAAGCTTTCGCTTTACTATTAGTAAAATAAAACAAATCTATAAATAGAAAGCTTTCATAAAATCGATTATCTATACAATATGGGTTACCTTAGACTAAGTATTTCAGAACCGATAGGATTATATATGAATGGAGAAATAACACTTTTTTATGAAGCATTAAAAAGGGCGGCAGAAAATGTAATGATTAGGCTAAATGAGTAGAATAATTAGAGTGAGAAGAAAGGAATGACAAAATGAAAGCTAAAGAGGTTTGGAAACTAAATGATGGGGAGTTTAAAGAAATAGAAGATTTATTTGAAAAGAAAATAGCACTTGAAAATCTTACTAAAATAGTTGAGGCAGACAATCAGAAACTCTATGATAAGTTAATAAAAGATTATGGAAAAACAGTTCATGAGTTTAATTCTTGGTGGGATAATATGGCTAAGAAGTATAGGTGGGAAGGCAAGAATTGGTGGTTGGATTTTGAAACAAGAAAGATAATGACTAATATAATTGAGGCATAGACAATATATTTTACTTATTAATAAAAATTTGCCTAACTTAAATTTAAGTTAGGCAAATTTAATATATTTATCACTATTTAAATGATATTTAGGATGTGATTCTAACATGGATATAAATAAAACAGATAAAGAAAAACTGAAATGGTTTTTTAAAAGGTATATTTATACAGGTAAAAAGTATTTGGTTTTAATTATAGTATTGATATTTATCGGGTCTTTAGTTGCAAACATAAGCCCTTATTTATATGGCAAAATGCTGGACAGTATTACATTGGGGGATATGGATTTATTATTTAAAATTATTATTCTTTATTTCTTTATAACATTATTTACTAATTTATTAAGTATATTGGAGGGATATATAGGACAAGTTGTTAATTTTAAACTATCTAAAAATGCTCAAATAGAATTGTTCGATAAAATGATAAGAATGAGAACTTTAGCGTATAACAAATATGAAACAGGAGAATTTATCTCTCGACTAAATGGAGATACCGACAGCATAGTTTCATTTGGAATCAACTTAATTACAAGTATACTGCATATAATTGTTAATATTGCAGTTTCTCTATACTTTGTAATAACTATTTCTATTCGCCTATCTTCTGTTGCAATATTTTATATACCTGCAACTTTTCTAGTTACATATATCGCTAGAAAATATTTTAAAGAGCTGGCAGAAAGAGGAAAAAAATTTAGTGATGAATATTTTAGCTTCCAAAATGAAATTTTTTCAAATAATACGGGGATCAAAAGCTTTCGGTTAGAAGATAAAATTAATAACAAATATAAAAGCTATATTAATAAAGAATTTAAGCTTTTACGGAGATCCATACATTTGGGAAATATTATACAATTAGCCCATAGTTTGATTACAGTGATTTCTTCCCTTTATGTAATATATTTATCTGCCCTATTAATAAAGGATGGAATTTTAACAATTGGTTTGATGGTATCTTTTAATACTTATATAAATAAATTATTTTCTGCCATATCACAAGTATTTAATATAAATATTAGTCTTCAAGAAGTAGCAGTATCTTTAAATAGGATTATTGAAGTAATGAGTGAGGATTCAGAGGTTGGTAATAAAGCAATATATGAAAAAGAAGAAAAGCCTGTTTTGGAATGTGTAGATATCGCATTTACCTATGACCATGAAAAAGAAAATGTTTTAAATAACATGGATATTTCTATTGACAGATTTGGTTTATATAGTATTGTAGGTTCAAATGGCTGTGGTAAGAGTACATTTGCAAAATTATTAATTAGATTATATGATGTAGAAAAAGGAAGTATTTGTATAAATGAGAAAAACTATTCTGAACTTCCCTATGATTCTATAAGGAGTTATATTACATATGTTCAAAAAGAGGAATTTTTCTTTAATGATACAATTATAAATAATATAAGATTGGCTGATGAGTCTTTAAAAGAGGAAGATATAAAGGATATGTGCAAGAAGGTTGGTTTAGATGAATTTATAAAAGCTTTGCCTGAAGGATATAGAACAATTATAGGAGAAGGAGGCTCTACACTATCAAGCGGACAAAAGCAAAAATTAAGTATAGTTCGAGCATTACTTAGAGATACACCAATATATATATTTGATGAAATCACAGCAAATCTTGATGGTAAGGCTGAGAAAGATATTATAAGAATCATGAAAGAATACAGTAAAAAATCTATTATATTACTTATTAGTCATAAAATATCATCTATCATGGAGAGTGATAAGATATTTGTTTTTGGAGACGGAAAGATTATAGATAGTGGAGAGCATGACTATTTGTCGGAGAATAACCATATATACCAAGAGTTATTTGAAAATAGAAATGTCAATATGCCATTAAAGGGAGCTGAGGAAATTGGAGGATAGAAAATCTGGATTATATTTTATTTTGCCAGGATTATTGGGAGTTCTCATAATTTATATCATACCTTTTTTCTTAAGTCTATACTATACATTTACGAAGGGAATTTCAGATATTCAATTTGTTGGACTATCCAACTTTAGAGAACTTTTTAATAATCCAGCTTTCCTATTAGCTGCAAAGAATACTCTAAAATTTATTATTATAGGAGTTCCCATAGTTACTATGCTTTCTCTGTCTTTAAGTATTATGATGTCAGAGAAATTATATAGATTTCCTAGATGGGCAATGTTATCTCCTATGATAGTTCCAGTTGCTTCAGCTCTTATGGGCTGGCAAGTTGTTTTAGGAAATAATGGTATAGTAAATGAGATATTAGTTTTTTTTAACAATCAATCAGTTTCCTTTTTTGGAGAAGACAACGCTATGAAAACCTTAATATTAATCTATATAATTAAAAATACAGGATATATGCTAATCATCTTTACAGGAGCAATTACATCTTTAGAAAAAGAATATAAAGAAGCATTTCTGTTGGATTCAAATTCTAATTTAATATATGCAGCTAAAATAGTAGTTCCCCTTATAGCTCCCATTATATTCTTTGTAGTAATCTTAAGCATAATCAACTCCTTTTCAATGTTTCGTGAAGTTTATGCATTATATGGGAATACACCGCCAAATACAGCTTATCTGCTGCAAAACTTTATGAACAATAATTTTTATAAATTAAATTATCAAAGATTAAGTACTGCTGCGTTTATAGTAGTTGTTGGGATTTCATTGCTTATAATAGGATTTTTAAAATTTCAAGATAAATATTTAAATCATTAGGAGGGGGAATATGGCTAAAAAAATATTTAAAAATATGTTTATCTATTCTTTTTCATTGATATGTATTCTCCCTATTTTGATTATGATAATTTATTCCTTTAAAAGCATAGATGGAAATTTTTCACTAGTACAATATGGGAAAGCATTGTTTCAAACGGAAGATTTCTTTATAGGATTTTGGAACTCTATAATATATACATTTGTGATTATAGGTATTAATATACCTTTCGCACTATTAAGTGCATATGGCTTTACTAGATTTAAGTTTAAAAGCAAAAATATTTTATATTGGTTATATATAGTGCTGATGCTTATGCCCTTTCAAGCAACTATAGTTGCCCAATATATTACTTTAGAAACATTGAATATAATAGACAAGCCTATAGCTGTAATAATTCCCAATATATTTTCCACATTTGGAACCATATTGATGGCCCAATATATGAGAGGAATAAACAATGAAATATATGATGCAGGAAAGATAGATGGATTAAATGAGTTTAGTGTTTTTTTACGAATAGCAGCACCTCTATGTAAATCAATAATTTCTGCATTGACTATATTACTCTTCATAAATTATTGGTCTATGGTTGAACAGCCATTAGTATTTATTAAAGATACTATTGATATGCCCTTAGCAGTCACCTTAAATGCTAGCAAAAGATTTAGAAATATATCTTTTACTTGTGGAATTTTATTCAGTATACTGCCTATTCTCCTATATCAATTTTCCTATGAAGATTTAGTTCATGGCATAGGTATTACAAGTTTTATCAAAATAGATGAAGAGTATAATAAAGAAAGGAAAGGGAAAGGCAAGGAGAATATTTTAAAAATAATTAAAATTTTTATGATTATTATGTTAGTATTTACTTTACTTACTCAAAAGATCACTTATATTATGATGCCTGCCGTAGAAGTAGTTGGAATAAAAAGTGGAGATATGAAATCCGACCCTAGTGATTATACAAGCCCATCTTTAGGATATTATACAAATATTATACCAATTTCTTGTATTTATGGAGGAGGACAGAATAAATATATATACACAGTAATGAAGGAAAAATCCAGAAGAGAGAGGCTAGAAGCAGTAAAAATGACAGTTACTGTAATTGCAGACAATGGAATAGAAGCAGCAATTCAAGGTGGGTTCTCTCCCGAAACTCAGATTATTGAAAGATCTACAAAACCGATTATAGATGGAATAATCGTAAGAGTATTGGATAATAGAGGTGCTGATTATGAGGAATAAAAAGGAAATTGTATTGGTATTAGGGTTGATAGTTATACTTGCTTTTATGTTCTTCTTTCAGAAAAGTTTAATTGATGAGTTTTCTTTGATCCCGCAACGAGTGGAGTTATCATTTGATAAGGACAGTGAGGCTCTACCTTTTATTTTGTCAGAAGAACAATATATCAATGAAAGTTATAAATATGTTTTATATATAGAAAAGGACACGGTATTAAATGAAAAGTCTTTAACAGCTATGGGAATCGATAAAAATTATTATGAGTTGGAATCAATGGAATTTATATATGGAGAAAATATTTTTCTTAATGAAAATCAGATTATAATAAGTGATAGATTAGCCAAAGAAAGGTATGGAGGAGTTAATCCAATAGGGAAGATGATAGAAATAGAAGGCGAGAGTTATGAAATTATAGATATTTATAAAATCAATGGAAGTAATATGCTTATAAGAGATAAAAAGGATATAGTATATATAGATTATGAATATGCAAAAAACAACCTAGATAATTATATTTCTATTATTTCTATACAAAAACCTGCAAGTATTGAAGACGAGTTTTATAAAGATAAGTTTATAGACTATTTAAAGTTTAGAATTCCAGAGATAAATAAAGAAGCATTAAACATAATGGATTATTCCGATACCAATAGAGTTCTCATAGAGTGGCATAGAGGAACTAAGCTATTTATAGTTTCTTTATTGTTTATATTAATAGCAATAATCTTTCTAAGAAGAATAAAAATGATAAACAGGTGTGTAAAGAAAGAACTTGAGATATATTATCTAAAGGAGATTATATATCTAAGGATAAGTGAAATTCTTGAAGAAGCTATTAAATTAGTATTATTAATATTTGGTGGAATATTTTTATTACAATGGATTATAAAATTTCAATTCAATATCCCTGGAAAATACTTACCAATTAATGATATTTTTGATTTTGAATTTTATCAAACACTAACTGATTCTATAAAAATAAATCTAAGTAGTTATGGATATTTTTATGATATGACTTTGAATAAAGTAAAATTACTTACTTTGGCATTTTTCATATTAGGCATAATTACATTTGTACTTATAATAAGAATGATCAATAATGAAGTACTGGGAGGAAGAGATAAATATGGGAGAAGTAGTATTTAAAAATATAAAAAAAGTATATCCAGGAAATGTACTTGCAGTAAAGGATTTTAATCTTGAGATAGAAGATAAGGAATTTATTGTATTGGTTGGTCCTTCTGGTTGTGGAAAATCGACAGTTCTTAGAATGGTGGCAGGTCTTGAAGACATTACTAATGGGGATTTAGTTATAGATGGAAAAAAAGTTAATAAAGTTGCATCAAAGGATAGAGATATAGCTATGGTATTTCAAAATTATGCCCTTTATCCTCATATGACAGTGTATGAAAATATGGCAATGGGTTTAAAGCTTAGGAAAATACCAAAGAAAGAAATTGATTTAAAGATTAGATTTGTAGCGAAATTAATTAAAATTGAAGAATTACTAGACAGAAAACCGAAGGCATTATCCGGAGGACAGCAACAGAGAGTAGCCTTAGGAAGGGCTATTGTAAGGAATCCTAATGTGTTTTTAATGGATGAACCATTATCAAATCTAGATTCTAAATTAAGAGTACAGATGAGAACAGAAATAATAAAACTCCATAAAGAACTTGCTACAACCTTTATATATGTAACTCATGATCAGACAGAAGCGATGACTATGGGAACAAAGATCGTAGTGATGAAGGATGGATTAATTCAGCAAGTTGCAAGCCCGATGGAGATTTATGATAATCCTATAAATACTTTTGTTGCAGGTTTTATAGGAACACCTCAAATGAATTTTATAGATGTAAAAATATCAATAGACGATGAAAATGCTTATATGAAGTTTGGAAATGAAAAACTAAAACTTAAGATTTCAAAGCTTTTATTAAATATGAAGGAACAACAAAATGAGATGATTTTAGGGATTAGACCTGAATATATTCATATTGAACCAATTAAAAACTGCCAAGAGCTTGTAGGTATAGTAGATATCGTTGAACATATGGGAGCAGAAACTCATATTCATATTCAAATTAGTGATGAGAAACTAATTGCAAGGGTACCTTATGAAGTGAATAAAAACGTAGGAGATAAAATTAAAATTTTTATAGATGAGACTAAACTATATCTATTTGATAAAACTGACCATAAGCTGATAGGGAAGCTATATTAAATATCCATAAGACAAATTAAAAAAACAATCTAGAAATAGCCTATGATTTTCAATATGAGTTATATCAAAATGATTTTTTTAATCATTTTGATATAACTCATATTTTTATGCTTGCATAAAAATATTTTATAATTAATCATACTTAAATATAATTAATTATACTTAAATATAAATAAAAAATTTCAAATTTTGTGTAATGAAAGGAAGAATTTTACGTATTAACATATGAATGAAAATATTTGGCGCCAAATATAGAATTTAAGGAGGAGGTTTGATATGTATCGACTGACTTTAGTGGATACCCTCAATGCAGAAAAGACTAAAGAAAATATATATAATCAACAAGACTTTTCTTATATCTTTGAAGCTTATTATAAAAGGGTGTATAACTTCATATATTATCAGGTTAGTTGCCATTATGCAGCAGAAGATTTGACTAGTCAGGTATTCTTAAAAGCAATGGTCAATATAGAGAAATCTTCTAAGGACAAATCACCCTTTGAAGTTTGGATTTTTGCTATAGCTAAGAACATAGTAAATGATTATTTTAGAAGTAGAAAAAAATATAATATTTTTTCTATTGATGGAGTAAAGGAATTAATATCAAAGATGAAAACACCAGAAGAAATAGTAGAGATTTCAGAAACAAATGATGAACTGTTAAAGGCATTGAGGAGATTGAATACAAGGGAAAAAAGTATTGTATCACTTAAATTTGGAGCAGAGCTGAAAAACAAAGAAATTGCAGAAATATTGGGTCTTACAGAAAGCAATGTAGGTATAATACTTTATAGAACAATGAAAAAATTAAAAAAGGAATTGGAGAAGGAGGAATAAATGTGAATGATAGAAATATTCAAGATGGATGTTCTAAAGAGATAGATGATTATTTTAATGGGATGAATGGTTTAAATAGTATAGATTCAGAAGAATATAAAGAAATTTTGAAAATAGCTGAGGTTTTAGCTTATAAAGATTTTAGTAAGAATAGTAATAAAAAAGAAGTGTTTGATAGAGCTTTAAAAAATATCAATGAGTATAGAGGAGAGAATGAAATGAAGAGATTAAAGAAAATTAAATATCCTATTACTAAAGTTGCATCTTTTTTATTAATAGGAATACTGAGTATTTCAATGATAAAAACATCATTTGCACAAGAAGTTATAGATAAGATAGTAAAGATTATATCTCTTAAGAATATAGAAGCTGTACAATATGAACCACAAAAAAGGACCTATCCTATTCCAGAAAACTTAAAAGGGAAAATATTTGATAAAGATGGAAATATGTTAGAAGTATTTTCAGAAGAATTTATAGGATCTGGAAAAATATATATGGCTGATGGTGAAGAAATTGCCCGCATAGATATGGATAGTGGAGAGATAATATCTGTTAGGGAAGAAGAAGTATTGAATAAAGAAAAGTATTTTGTAGTTAAGGATGTTAATAAATTAAGTGATTATACCTGTTTCAATATAATTCTTCCAAGCTATTTACCAGAGGGCTATGAATTCGACAGAGCAGAATTTTATAAAGGTAAGGAAGATATTGTAAAAAATAGTAAGTATATTGAACTATATTTTATTAATCAAAATACAGGAAAATATATTAACATGCATCAGAGGATATCAGATGAAGAAACAGCATATGGAATGGCAACAGATGGAAAATTAGAGGAAGTAAAAGTTAATAATGAAAATGCCATCATGATAGATGAAAAAAGTATTGATTGGGAATATAATGGAATACTTTATAGCTTATCAGAAAGAGGAGAAATTGGTAAAAGCGAATTAATAAAAATCGCAGAGTCTATTAAATAATTTTTATTAATATAGTTTCACATATTTTGAGTTTACTGAAAAAGTAGCAATCCTTGATTGCTACTTTTTTAATGGAAATTTCATGGTCAATACTATATAATAGAAAAGAAGGAAACAAATGTTTAGAAAGGTGTGAGAGAGTGGATTACCTAAATGGATTGAATGATAGACAGAGGGAAGCTGTATTACATACAGATGGTCCCCTGCTTATTTTAGCAGGGGCAGGATCAGGTAAAACTAAAGTAGTTACTCATAAAATAGCATATTTAATAGAAGAAAAAGGGATTTTCCCGGGAAATATTTTGGCAATAACCTTCACTAATAAAGCTGCAAATGAGCTGAAGGAGAGAGTAGGAAGGCTTCTATCTGCCAATGTAGATACTATGTGGATGGGGACATTCCACTCAATATGTGTTAGGATACTTCGACGTGATATTGATAAGATTGGATATAATAGATCCTTTACAATATATGACAGAGATGATCAGATAACATTAATAAAAGAATGTATAAAAGAGAAAAATCTTGACAAGGACACATATAAAGAATCTTCGGTTTTGGCCCAAATTAGTAAACTAAAAGATGCTATGACAGATCCAGATAAATTTATAAATCAAAATTATAAGGACTTTTATTTAAGAAATATCGGGGAATTATATTCTTTATATCAGGAAAAGCTTAAGCAATATAATGCATTAGACTTTGATGATTTGATAATAAAAACAGTACAACTTTTAAAGTCAAATTCTGATGTCTTAGATTATTATCAAAGAAAATTCAAATATGTATTTGTAGATGAATATCAGGATACAAATAAGGTTCAATACGAGCTTACCATATTATTATCAGGAAAACATAATAATATATGTGTTGTAGGGGATAGCGATCAATCTATCTATGGATGGAGGGGAGCTGACATCACTAATATCTTAAACTTTGAGAAGGATTTTCAAAATTCTACAACCATAATGTTAGAGCAGAACTATAGGTCCACACAAAATATACTTAATTTAGCAAATAAAGTAATAAAAAATAACTCTGAGAGAAAAGATAAGAATCTATGGACTGAAAATCATGGAGGAGAACCTATATATTATGAAGAATTGCCAGATTCAGAGGATGAAGCGTTATTTGTGGCTAGTAAAATTGAAGAATTAATCTCTCAAGGATATAGTCTATCTGATTTTGCTATCCTTTATAGAACAAATGCTCAATCACGTTCATTTGAGGACTCCTTCATTAGAAAAAATATTCCTTATAAAATAGTAGGAGGACTTAAATTCTATGATAGAAAAGAAATAAAGGATATAGTGGCTTATTTGAAGGTATTACAAAATCCTGTAGATAATATTTCACTTAAAAGAATAATTAATGTTCCTAAAAGGGGAATTGGTAATGCAACTATAGATAAGGTAGAAGAATTTGCATCAGAGACAAATGATTCTATATATGGAGCTTTATTATCCTTGGACAGTATAAGTGACTTAAATGGAAGAGCGAAGAATAGCTTGAAGCCATTTGTAGATATGATGAATAAACTTATGGCTATGAAGGAAGTAATGGGAGTAAAGGATTTTATAGAAGAAGTTATTAATACAACAGGATATATAAGGGAATTGGAAAGAGAGAATACAATAGAGGCTCAAACAAGAATAGAAAATATTAAAGAGTTTATATCTGTTGCAATAGATTTTGAAATGAGAACGGGAGAAAGTAATTTAGAAGAATTTCTAGCCAATGTAGCTTTACTATCAGATGTAGATAAGACCTCTGACACTACAAATGTAGTTACAATGATGACAGTACATAGTGCTAAGGGATTAGAGTTTCCAGCTGTGTTTCTAGTAGGCATGGAGGATGGATTATTTCCTATAACTAGAGCAGTAGATAATGAATCAGAATTAGAAGAAGAGAGAAGACTTTGTTATGTTGCTGTAACTAGAGCAGAAAAGCTATTATTTATAACTAATGCAAGAGTAAGGACAATTTATGGAAATGTAAATTATACTCTGCCTTCTAGATTTATTGAGGAAATGGGAGATGCTATAGAGAAAAAAGAAAAGAAAAATATCAAAGAACAACTAGTATCCATCAAAGATTTTACATCAAATAGAGATAAAGTTGTTCCTAGACCATTTATAATACAAGCACAACCTAAACCTCAAGGGGATAAAAATCTAGATGTAAGTGTAGGAGATAAAGTAAAACATAAGAAATTTGGTATAGGAACTATAGTTCAAATAAAGGATAGAGATAATGATAAGGAATTAGTTATATCTTTTGAGGGGGAAGGATTAAAACGATTATTGCTATCTATTGCTCCTATAGAAATATTGAGGTGATATTATGAATAATGAGAAAAGAATAAACGAACTTATAGAGATAATCAGTGACTTAAATTATCATTACTATACCTTAGACGATCCTAAAATATCTGATAAGGAATATGATTTGTTATATGATGAGTTAGTGAAATTAGAGAAGGAAACAGGAATTATACATCCTTACTCTCCAACCCAAAGAGTAGGTGGTGAATTAGTAGATAAGTTTGAAAAACATGCTCATTTAGGCAAGCTATGGAGTTTGGATAAGAGTCAAAATGAAGGGGAGCTAATTAGCTGGGATAATAGGGTTAGAAAAACCATAAAAGAATATAATTTGTCTAATGACGATAAATTACCTAATCCTAAATATATAGTGGAATATAAATTTGACGGACTTGCTATAAATCTTACCTATAGAGATGGGTTTCTAGTACAGGGTGCTACAAGGGGAAATGGAACTATTGGAGAAGCTATTCTTCCTCAGATTAAAACCATAAAATCCATCCCTTTAAAGATAGAATTCAAAGGAACTATGGAGGTACGGGGAGAAGGGCTAATGCCATTATCTGCATTAGAAGAGTATAATAAACATGCCTTAGAGCCCCTTAAAAATGCTAGAAATGCAGCAGCAGGAGCTTTAAGAAATTTAGATTCTAAGATAACTGCAGAGAGAAATCTTATAGCTTATTTTTATAATATTGGATATATAGAAGGAAGAATATTTCAAAATCATATGGAAAGCTTAGAATTCTTAAAGCAAAATAGATTTCCTGTTTTTCCATATATAAAGGAATTTGATTCTATAGAGGATGTAATCAAAGAAATAGAAATAATAAAAGAAGAAAGACATAAATTAGATATTTTAACGGATGGATTAGTTATAAAAATAGATGATATGAGAACTAGAACGGTTCTTGGATATACCAATAAATTTCCTAGATGGGCAATAGCCTATAAGTTTGAGGCAGAAGAAACTACAACAAAACTATTAGAGGTAATATGGAATGTAGGAAGAACATCTAAGGTGACTCCCACTGCAATACTTGAACCGGTAGAAATAGGAGGAGTTACAGTTAAGAGAGCTACTTTAAATAACTATGATGATATTGAAAGAAAAGGAGTAAGGATAAATTCTAGAGTTCTTATTAGACGATCTAATGATGTTATCCCAGAGATATTGGGAACATTGAAAACGGATGATGAAACCTTGGAAATAGAAAAACCAACTCATTGTCCAGCCTGTGATTCTGAATTGATTCAGAATGGAGTTCATATATTTTGTCCCAATTCATTATCATGTAAGCCCCAATTAGTATCGAGATTAGTTCATTTTGCTAGTCGTGATGCTATGAATATAGAGGGATTTAGCGAAAAGACAGCGGAGAAGTTTTTGGAAGAGTTGAATATAATGGATTTACCTCAGATATATGAAGTGAAATATGAGGATTTAATCAAATTAGAAGGTTTTAAGGATAAAAAGACGAAGAATTTACTTGAAGCTATTGAGAAATCCAAACATATATCATTAGCATCATTTATATATGCTCTAGGAATAAATAATGTAGGTATAAAAACCGCTAATGATTTAGCAAATCATTTTAAATCTTTAGATAATCTAAAAAATGCAACCTTTGAAGAATTGTTGACAGTAGGAGAAGTTGGAGAGATTATAGCTGGTAGCATTTTAGAATTTTTCCATGATGAAAGAATATTAGAAAGTTTAGATAAATTATTATCTGAAGGAGTAAGGCCATACTTTGAAGAAATAGAAATACAGCGATCCATATTCACAGAGAAAACTGTAGTTATCACTGGTACAATAGAAGGAATCAGCAGAAATGAAATCAAGGATATGGTAGAGAAAATGGGTGGAAAGGTGACAGGCTCTGTTAGCAAGAAAACAGACTACGTTATAGTGGGAGAAGATCCAGGATCTAAATATACTAAGGCTTTGGAATTAGGTATTGAAATTATAGATCAGGAGAAGTTGAAGGAGTTATTATAATAGGTATGAGTCAGGGAACGTTTTCTCTGGCTCATTATAGTATTGTTTGATTTTTTATCATAAAAAGTGGTAAAATAAAAAGTAAAGTTTAATTAGGAGGGTAAGATGATGATTTCTAAGGAAGATGTAAAACATGTAGCTAGTTTAGCTAAATTAAAGTTTTCAGAAGAAGAAATAGATGAATTTACAGATAAGTTTTCTGAGGTATTGGCTTATGTAGAAAAGTTAAATCAGATAGATACAGAAAATATAGAGCCCACATATCAAGTATATGATTATAATCAAAAGCTAAGAGAAGATACAGTAAAAGAAGGATTGCAGAGAGAAGAAGTATTACAAAATGCTATAGAAGAACAATATGGATATTTTAAAATATTAAAAATAGTGGAATAAGAAGGGGTGAGATAATGGATATTACAAAATTGTCCGCATTTGAAATGAAGCAAATGATACATGAAAAGGAAGTATCAAGTAGGCAATTAATTGAAGCACATTTTAATAAGATAGATGAGTTAGAAAAAAGCATTAATGCTTTTATAACTTTAAGTAAAGAAGAAGCTTTAAAGGCTGCGGATAGGATAGATGAAAAAATAAAAAATGGAGAAAAGATAGGCCTATTAGCAGGAATCCCCATAGGTGTTAAGGATAATATTATGACTAAAAATCTTAGAACTACCTGTGGTTCTAGAATGCTAGAAAATTTTATTCCTCCATATGATGCAACAGTTGTAGAAAGAATTAAATCAGCAGATGGAATAATTATAGGGAAAACTAATATGGATGAGTTTGCCATGGGTTCATCTACGGAAACTTCTTATTTTGGAGCAACTAAAAATCCTATTGATTTAGAAAGAGTGCCGGGAGGATCTTCAGGTGGATCAGCTGCTGCCGTAAAGGCTGGGGAAGTAGCTTTGGCTTTAGGTACAGATACAGGTGGGTCAATTAGACAACCTGCATCCTATTGTGATGTTGTAGGTATTAAGCCTACATACGGTATAGTTTCTAGATATGGAACTGTTGCTATGGCAAATACTTTAGATCAAGTGGGAGTATTTGGGAGAGATGTAAAAGATGCAGTACTTATGCTATCCTCTATAACAGGATATGACGAAAAAGATTCTACATCTTTTAAAAATCCAGAAGGAACTATAATATTTGGTAGTTTCCCAAAAGAAATAGATTATACTAATTACTTAAAGGGAATGAAGATAGCAATACCGAAAGAAATCTTTAAGGACGATATAGATAGTCGTATTAAGGAAGAAATTAATAAATCAATAAAAGTATTTGAATCTTTAGGTGCTGAAATAGATGAAATATCCTTACCTCATTTAGACTATGCCCTTGCAGCTTATTATATTATATCAACATCTGAGCTTAGTTCAAATTTAGCAAGATTTGATGGTGTTAGATATGGATATAGGGCTAAGGAATATGAAACATTAGATGAACTATATATCAATTCGAGAACAGAGGCATTCGGTGAAGAAGTTAAGAGAAGAATAATGTTAGGAACTTATTCATTAACGAAAGGATATGCAGAGGATCATTATAAAAAAGCACTAAAGGTAAGAACTTTGATAAAAGAGGATTTTAGTAATGCCTTTAGCAAATATGATGTAATATTATCTCCAACATCCCCAGTGCTTCCATTCAAATTTGGAGAAAAGATAAAAGACCCACTATCTATGTATAAAGCAGATTTATTTACTGTTCCTGTTAATCTTGCAGGACTCTGCGCAATGAGTATACCATGTGGATATATAGATGGACTTCCTCTAGGTTTACAAATTATTGGAGATAAATATAAGGAAGCGAATATCATAAAGACGGGTCTAGGATTTGAAGGAGGACTAAAAAATGAGCTATAAAACTATAATTGGGCTAGAAATTCATGTTGAGTTAGCTACTAAAACAAAGATGTTCTGTAGCTGTGTAAATGCCTTTGGTGGTGAAGCAAATACTCATTGCTGTCCTGTTTGTATCGGTTTACCAGGAGCACTACCTGTGATAAACAAAACGGCTGTAGAATATGCTATAAGAGCAGGAATTGCATTTAATTCAAAAATAACCACTAAAACAAGAATGGATAGAAAAAATTATTTTTATTCAGATTTAGTTAAGGGATATCAAATTTCCCAAGATGATTTGCCTTTATGCGATGGTGGTTATATAGAGATAGAATTAGAAAATGAAACTAAAAAAATTGGCTTACAAAGGATTCATATAGAAGAGGATACAGGAAAACAAATCCATGCAGTAGAGGGAGATACTCTAATTGATTATAATAGATCAGGAGTACCACTAATAGAAATAGTGACAAAGCCTCATATGAATACTCCAGAGGAAGCTAGACTATTCCTTGAAAAGCTTAGAGCAACATTAAAATATATTGAAGTATCTGATTGTAAGATGGAAGAAGGCTCCTTAAGATGTGATGTAAATATAAATGTGGTAGATAATGAAACAGGAGCTAAAACCAATATTACAGAAGTTAAGAATTTAAACTCCTTTAGAGGAGCAGTAAAGGCCATGGAATATGAAGAACAAAGACATATAGCTCTTTTAAAGGAAGGAAAGAATACAATAAGAGAAACAAGAAGATGGGATGATGCAAAAAATGAGACAATAACCATGAGGGGAAAAGGTGGAGTAGAAGATTATAGATTTGCACCTGACGGAGATATAGCTCCAATAGAAATTAGTCATGAATGGATAGAAGAAATAAAAAATAATCTTCCAGAATTACCTCATAATAAAAAGCAAAGATTTATAAAGGATTACGATCTTTCTGAATATGATGCAGGAGTCTTAACAGCATCCAAAGAATTAGCTTTCTTCTTTGAAGAAACTATTAAATATATTAATGATTCAAAATTGGTTAGCAATTGGATTATGGGAGATGTATTAAGAAGATTGAAAGATGAAGAAGTTGAAATTCAAGACACTACACTTACACCTAAATCATTTGCCCAATTAATAACCATTGTTAAAGATGGAAAAATCAATAATAATACTGGTAAAAAAGTATTAAAGGAAATCTTCGATACAGGTAAAGATCCTGAGATAATAGTAAAAGAACAAGGACTAATTCAAATTAGTGATGAAGGAGCACTAAAGGAAATAGTAGCAAAAGTGCTGGATGAAAATGAACAATCCATCATTGATTATAAAAATGGTAAGGATAGAGCTATTGGATTTTTAGTTGGCCAAATAATGAAAGCATCAAAAGGTAAGGCTAATCCTCAAATTGTAAACAAAATGGTTATAGATATGATAAATGAAAGATAGATGGGTTTCCCCATCTATTTTCATGCAATGGAGTATATTCTGATAATTTAAACTTGAAAAAATATTCAGAACAGAATACAATGATAATAATCACAACTTATGGCACATAAAATATTTTAGGGAGGGATATTATGGCTAAGAAAAAAATGAATCTTACATCACGGGTGCTCATCGGACTTTTACTTGGATTAATTACCGGAATTATAGTTTTCAAATTACCTAGCGGAGTGATTAAAGATACAATTTTAATCAATGGAATCTTTCAATTAATTGGCCAGGTATTTTTAAGAGGAATAATGATGCTTGTAGTTCCTTTAGTATTCGTGTCATTAGTAAATGGTGCTGCTAGCATGGGGGATGTAAAGAAACTGGGTAGAGTAGGGGTGAAAACTGTAGGTTTCTATTTAACTACTACCGCTATGGCTATTGTTATTGCATTAGTATTAGGATTTTTCCTAAAACCTGGAATAGGATTAGATATGTCTGCTATAGAAAGAGTAGAGCTTACAATAAACCCAAGAGTACCACTTATTCAGCTTCTATATGAGATGGTACCAAGAAATCCAGTTGCTGCCATGGCTGAGGGGAATATGCTTCAAATAATTGTGTTTGCCATATTAACAGGAGTAGGTTTATCATTGTTAGGTAAAAAAGTTGAGTTTCTTATAAAACTATTTACTAATTTAAATGACCTCATAATGAAGCTAGTAGAAATAGTAATGCTATTTGCGCCAATAGGTGTATTTGGACTTATAGCAAGAACCTTTGCTACAGTAGGATATTCTGGCCTATTACCTTTGATTAAATATATACTTACAGTATATGTTGGATTGCTGATTCATATGTTCTTTGTATATGGAGGTCTTTTAAAAGGATTTACAGATTTATCACCAAAGACATTTTATAAAAAATTTTTGCCAGCTATGTCAGTAGCCTTTTCAACAGCCAGTAGTAATGCTACAGTTCCAGTATCTTTAGAAATAGCAGAGAAGGAATTGGGTATTTCAAAGAATATTGCATCTTTTACTATCCCATTAGGGGCAACAATTAATATGGATGGTACAGCTATAATGCAGGGTATAGCAGTATTCTTTATAGCTCAAGTATATGGATATGAATTAACTATGGGGATGATATTGACAGTAATACTTACTGCTACATTAGCCTCTATAGGTACGGCTGGAGTGCCGGGGGCTGGGACCATAATGCTTTCTATGGTACTACAGTCCATAGGTTTGCCTATAGAAGGAATAGGGTTAATCATAGGTATAGATAGACTTGTAGATATGGGTAGAACAGTTACCAATATTACTGGTGATGCAGTTTGTACAGCAGTAATAGCAAAACAGGAAGGTGAACTTAATATGGAGGTTGCAAACTCATAATATAATTAAACAAGACCTTGAAAGAGGTCTTGTTTTTATTGTTGTGCGCCCAGCATGGGCGTAAACTAGTTGGTGAAAGTCCGATACGGGGGTTGATAGTGCCAACCGTTAGCTTAAGACAAGGGTGTCCATCGTGAGGTGGAATCTGAAGGAAGTCAG
>NZ_JAHLOH010000003.1:0-22027 GCF_018917285.1 Tissierella carlieri
AACTGCGAGAACATCTTTTAATTTGAAGGATCCTCGGAGGCTGTGGATGATTCTCGCTTTTTGTTCTGAGGTGTTCCCTCTAAACGCAGCCTCCTCAATTCTTTTAAATATGCATTCTCAATTCGTAGTTTAAGATTTTCATCTTCAAGTTGTTTAAGATACTCCGTTTCTACATTTATTTTTTTACTCTTATCAAGATTAGTATCTTTTGGTTTATCCACTTTTGGTCGCCGCCCCTTCTGTTTAGGTTTCAAGGCATCAAGTCCAGCAATACGATAATCATTAACCCATTTGCTTATTAATGGTGGATTATTAATTCCAACCGAAAGTGCTAAATCCTGATAAGAAACCTCTGTAGTTAGATACAACTCTACCACATGAAGCTTAAATTCGAAAGAGTAAGTTTGATTTTTTCGTTTTCTCATTAAACCATCAGAGCCAAATTGATTGTATGCAGAAACCCATTTTTGTAAGTCCCTCGTAGAAGAGATATTATATTTTTCAGATAGAAAAGCGAATCCGCCCTTTCCAGCTAAATATTCTTGCACAACTTTCATCTTAAATTCATAACTATATTTTGCCATTTAAAAACCGACCTCCCATCAGTTAGATTCTTAGGTCTAACTTTTGGGGGTCGGTTCAAAGTCTTGATGCTTTTATTTTATATAAATCTAAAGAACAAAGCATTCAGTCAAGTTATGATTCATAGACTTCACTTTTTTATCAAAAAATACTTGACTCTGACCTCAGGGCACACCTTAGACTTAAATTTGACCATTAAATTGGTAAGAAAAATATATGGAGGTGTGTTATGAAATTAGAACAGTCAATTAAAGTAGAAAATTTGAAAAAAACCTACAAAGGTAATATTCAAGCACTTGACGGACTTAGTTTCGAAGTTGATAAAGGAAGTATATTTGGTCTTATTGGTCCGAATGGAGCTGGAAAATCTACAGCAATAAAAATAATGACCACACTTACTAGAGCAGACAGTGGTGTGGTTAGAATTGGAGATTATGATGTAAATACTGAACCGAATCATGTAAGAAAAATCATCGGATGTATCTCACAAAATTCTGGTGTTTTTAGAGAAGGTACTGCTCGGGAAAATTTAATCCTACAAGGGGAATTGTATGGTATGCGTGGCAGTAAACTAAAAACCTGTGTTTCTAAATTGCTGGACAATTTTGGATTAAATGAAGTGGCAGATAGGATAGCAGCGACTTACTCCGGTGGTATGCTCCGTAAACTGGATGTTGCATTAGGGTTAATCCATCGACCGCAAATTCTGTTTCTGGATGAACCTACTACCGGATTAGATCCAGAAGCACGTTCTTCCTTATGGGAAATTATTCTGTCAATGTCTAAACAAGAAAATGTTACTGTTTTGCTTACTACACATTATTTGGAAGAAGTTGATCGACTAGCAGATAAACTTGCAATTGTAAATGCAGGAAAAGTTATAGCTGAGGGAACACCCGCATCCTTAAAAGAAGCCTTGAATGAGGATATGATTCATATATCTCTAGATAGCACAACGGAACTTCAAACCGATGTCATTGAAAAAGCTTTGTCTTCATTAAGAAACATCTTTAGGGTCGAAATTGATGGAAATATCATCAAACTACGTGTGGCTAATGCATCATCTACTTTGGTTGATGTTCTTCAAGTACTTGCTGCTAATCAAATTCACGTTTTAAATACATCTATTATTCCATCGACAATTGATGAAGTATATCTTAAATACACAAAGAAGTAAATTGACAAGATAGAATTTTAGAATAAAAATTAAATAATGAAAGTAGGGTTAAATTATGCTAAGAATCATTTGGAAGATGACATTACGAAGGTTGAATCCACTGCTAAAAAATCCGATTGCTATTATTATTTCGATGTTTCAATCCATAATATGGCTGGTGCTGTTTGGTAATTTGTTTTCAAGCGGTACTAAGATATCTGGATTTGAGTACAATTCGTACATTGCATATATGCTTCCGAGCATTATAATAATGAATGTACTCTTTATCGGCATCTACCTTGGGCTAGGAACAATCTCTGATTTACAAAGCGGTGTATTACAGCGGTTTTTAGTCGCTCCGATTGGAAGACTGAGTATTGTATTTAGTGATTTACTTTATCTTATTGCTCTTCAATTAATTCAATCAGTAATACTAATTTTAATTTCTCTATTAATGGGAACTAGATTACCCTTGGGTCTTTGGGGAGGATTATTATATATTGTTGTGCCAATAATATTTGCTATGGCTGTAGGTTCTTTATCCATCAGTACAGCTCTAATTACTAAAAAGCATGAATCTATGATAAATGTAATGCAATTTTGTTCTATGCCACTGATGTTTTTATCTTCTGCATTTATGTCCAAGGAATTAATGCCAAAATGGATAAGCTGGATAAGCAGAATCAATCCTGTTGATTGGGCAATAAGTTTAGAGAGAGCTGTGGTTAATAATCATGGAGTGATACCATACACTATTGCACTTTTCGTGTTTGTGATAGTTAGTGTAGGATTTTGCGTGTATTCATTTAATCTATACAGACATTCTATATAAAAAGTATTTAAAAAATGACTTGACTCCAACCTAAGGTAAGAGTTTATAGTTAATTGTGAGGTGAGGCTAAGTGGTATATACAGTACATGAGGTAGCTAAAATTTCTGGTGTATCAATTAAGACGTTGTACCATTATCATAAAATTGGATTATTAATGCCAGAAAGAGTGGCTGAAAACGGCTATCGTTATTATGGAGACAAGGAATTGAAAAGATTGCAACAGATTTTATTTTATCGCGAGTTGGATTTTTCTTTAGAAAAAATTAAAGATGCATTAGACAATAAGCCAAATCGACTGAATTGTCTATGTGAACAATACTCATTATTAAAAGCAAAAGAGCAAAGGCTTGCAGACATTTTGCGTACGCTGGAAGAAACAATCCAACATGAAGAGAAAGGAGTATCTATGAGTAAAGAAAAAATGTTTAATGGATTAAATAAAAAGGAATGGGAGGAAGCAATTGCTTATCAAAATGAGCATTTGCAGGAAAAATACGAATATGGAATTGATACAAACGAAATCAATATAGATATAATGAATGAAAAGGCCAAAGAAGCAACTGAATTTATGTCGTTTATGGTAGATTCCTTAAGAAATGGTGTAAGTGTCAATGACAAAAGTGTATTAGATAAAATTGAAAAGCATATCCAGTACATGCAAAAAGATATGAATATTGATTCAGAAGGTTTCGCAGCTCAAACCAGATTTTTAATGATTGACGATTTTCATAGACAAATGCTTGAAAGACAACAGACAGGTTTAAGCTATTATATTTGTTTTGCAGCAGAAAACTATGCAAAAAAATAAAGAGAGCTTTATATAGAATGAAGTTTGCTGTGAGAGTTAGCAATGATTTTATAAAGGATAAAGGTCAATTTTTGCAGTATCTATATATATTAAACCAATAAAAAAATATATCAACTACATTTTTGAAGATTTAAAGTCACTAGTAATATGAAGAAAAGTGTTTTATTACGAAATAAAAATTAAATATAGAATCCCATAGAGGCGAAGTCTTCAATCAACTTTATGATCGATAGGCTTCGTTTTTTTTATTTAAAAATTAAATCAAAAGGAATGAGAACAATGTCAAGGTTTTTTATGTATGTCACATCATTAGGAGGAATAGGGAATTAATAATTACAATATTGAGAAATATTGGAGTATACTATAAAATTATAATAATAATGTTGCTTATATTATAATTATTTACTTTTTAAAAATATATCCAGCTGCCAAGTGGATAGTAGGTGTCCATGGCATTTTTATTGTCACCTCGAGGCACATGTGGAGAGTATAATAATGATGGTGTATTGTGGTTTGAGGACTGTTTTAAGGTGAGAAATGGGCTGGAAAAACCACTTTTTACCCCCATTAAAATAGGCAAAAATATAGATAACATAGTGGATTTTAAAGATGAAAAAGCGTTTTGGGTGGATTTAGTCAAGAAAATGAGTCTGGTTTTTCTGATTATACCTAAGTAATTAGAAATGTGGGAAAATGATTTTGTAGGACTACCTAAAGTAAAAATAAGAATTTGAGGTGAAATGCTATGGACAAATATACAAGAGAAGAATTGGTAGAAGCGCTACAGGTTGTATCTTCAACTATCAGTAAATGTGAAAAAATGCAGCTGAAATTCGCGGAGGGTACATCTCAGCACACACTCCTTAAGAACAGAATAAGAGCAATGTATATTTCAAAATTATTAATAATAGATGAAAATGTTATGGACAAGTATACAAAAGAAGAATTGATAGAAGCACTACGCCCTGTATCTTCAGTTATCAGCAAATGTGAAAAAGCACAGCTAAAATTTGCGGAGGGTACATCTCATCACACTCGCCTTAAGAACATAATAAAAGCAATGTATATTTCAAAATCATTATTAACAGATGAAATTAGTAAAAGAGGTTAATTCCAGTTTTTCGATGAGATCATGAGTATAATACGAAGCGAGCCAAAATCCAATTTGCTGAGCAGCCTGACTCCGTATAGATGGATTCGGACTGCTATTTTTCTACATGCTGATGATTGTTGGTTGATACTTCTTAAAGATGGTCAAGCACTTTCTTCTGTCCCATACAATAGAGTATAAACTTTTTCAAGATACTTTGCAGCCTTTTTGTCATCTAAAGCGTATAGTAGGTTAAAGGAGGTGAAGCAAATGGCATTTAAGTCCTATCGGCCGGAGGACTTTGAAGAATTTGTAACAAAGCATGAAAATAGGATTTATCGCACTGCACTCGCTATTACAGGAAACATATCTGATGCCGAGGACATAGTGCAAGAAGTATTTCTGCGTGCTTATGAGAAGGCTCCCGAATTTGAATCAGAAGAGCATGAAAAGGCGTGGCTCATAAGGGTAACAGTAAACCTCTGCAACAGTCGACTGCGATCCCCTTGGCACAAGCGAAGAACGCTGCTTCTTGATTCTTATCCAGCTTCAGAGCCGGAGCAGTATGAATTACTTGAGCAAATCGTGAACTTACCGTCTAAATACCGCACAGTCATCCATTTGTTTTATTATGAGGGTTATTCCATTAAGGATATTTCTGAGCTGACCGGGCAAAAGGAAGCCACCGTAAGAAGTCATCTGACTCGAGCTCGTCAGAAGCTTAAATCTGTTTTAAAGGAGGACGATTATGAAAGCATATAACGAATACATGAATAAAATATTGGTTTCGGAAACGTTACATCAAAGATTAGTATCCTCTCCCGACAATGCCAGACTTAAGAGCCGTCCTATTATGATCAAGCGCTATGTCGCAGCCTTTGCTTGTCTTACCGTTATCTTGCTTGGTGTTCTAACAATCCCTCAATTAATGCAAAATAATGTAATACCGATGCCGGGCGAAACTCCATCCGTTTCCCAGCCCAGTGAAAATGCGGT
This sequence comes from Tissierella carlieri, assembly GCF_018917285.1. Lineage (NCBI taxonomy): Bacteria > Bacillati > Bacillota > Tissierellia > Tissierellales > Tissierellaceae > Tissierella > Tissierella carlieri. The sequence continues at coordinate 5,465 of NZ_JAHLOH010000003.1, forward strand.
GGCGCCCGACACGGCAAGCAAATACACTCTATATTTTAATAAAGCTGATTTTCAAGTCGCAGCCAACATCGCTATTTCGGGGCATTTTGGGCAAGAACTAACCGTCGATGAGCTTAATGCTGTTTTTCCCGCGTTGGTAAATACACATACCATTACAGCAACGGCGAATTTTCAAAGTGATGAAAATGGAGCAACCCTATTCAATATTGATGCTCATGCCGTGTCCGCTGCCGGACTCAAGACCTATATCCAGATTGGACCCGGTGCAGTCGTGCTCGACTATGGGTTTGACGTTGAAACAAAAGCCTCAGATGTCCTGGGAACACTAGTCACAGCTGGGTATTTTGAGACTAACTCGAACAGCAAGGGGCTTAGGAATGTCATCTATTTTGCGACCTTCAAGATTTCGGATGTAGCCTATTATGTGGAACTTGGTGGCGCAGAAGCAGAAAAGGAAGCTCTCAAGAATGAAATATCTGAGTTGATCGGCCTTCTGATTAAAGGAGGTGCTGGGGATCTTAATGTATTTCACCCGGTTGTGCCCGAACTGCGTGAAGAACGGATCAATCTTGATGAAGCCCGTGCCGACGTTGATTTCGGCGCATATTTACCGGCAGAAGTCCCTGCTGGATTTGTATTTGAGGATGCCTTACGCTTTATCAATCAAGAGCAGGATGCACTGTTTGTTAACTGGAGAAAAGGTATGGGATATATCGACTGGCGCGTTTCAATACTGAATGATAACGACAAAACGCGTATCACATCTATTGTAGACAAGAAGAATTACTACCTCTCACTCTATCCTATTCCCCGCGCCGATTCATTGCCTGACGATTTACGGGATATTGTTGATAATCCAATTTTCCTCAGTGAGGAGATAACGCTCGAAGCTGTACAGGCACGAACATATGAGATTATGGATACAGGTGATGAATCAGGTTCCAGAATGTGCTTCGGCGTGTTGTATGGAGATATCCTTGTGGAAATCAGGGTAAAAGGTGCTTCAGCGGAAGCAATGTTTGATATCTTACAGCAGATTAAGAAATAATCCCAGTTGGCTGATTCGGAGTAGTATGTGTAAAACCGCTCCGTATCTTGGTTACATTCCGACTAAAGGGGAATTCGTTATTAGCAGTATAGACTGCCTAAATCAGTTCGCTGCCTTGATTAAAGATATAGGAAAAAACCAATTGACTTATTTTGAAAAGCTAATGGAGTATACCGATCCAAGAAATGAAATAGGGCTAAAAGCATTAACCGAACACTATTATGAATTTGAACTGTTTGACAGAATCAAAGATGCGGAGCATGTGGAGTGTTGCTCGCTATTAGTTTTGAAAGAATAAAGAGGTAAGACAGTAATATAAGGCAGAATTTTAGTCTGTGCCGTTACTTATGATGGGGATTAAAATAAGCTTTTAGCAGAGTCACGATATTGATATCGTGGCTTTTTAATCTAAACATAAAACTAAGTAGTGGGGTTTGAATTTAAAAAATGTTTAATGCTTATTAAAAACCTATTGTAGTTGACCCGACGTCAAGTGATATTATTATGCTATAGACATGTAAGACATCAAAAGAAGGAGGTGCTTAACAAAATAAGTCAACATATACCTATTCATGAGGTTGCATCTCTCAGTATGATTTGACTTCTCGAACACTGCGGTATTGGGAACAGAAAGGGCTCTTCAGTAGTTCTAGGGATATGCAATCAAACTGGAGAGTGTACGATAAAGTGCAGAGTATGGCTGGACAGCAAGTATTACGATTCCGTTACCTGAGTACCTTGAAGAAGAGCGGATTCCTGGAGGCTTATATGCATCTTTTAATAGTACAAATGAGGTATATGATTGATGGCAAGTACAAATAAGGCTACTGAAGGAATGTAAAGAGTATGAGGTAGATAATGGCCGCTCGTGTCTTGAAGAACATATACGCAATGGCGAGTGGGGTGTAAGAGGTAATGATTTCTATTTAACCTTATTGGAACCTGTAAAAAGAATGTAATTTCCAATATTCTATAGGCCATTGCCACTAACTGGAGGTTAGCACAAATTTTATGGTAAGGATGTGTATAGTATGATAAATTTTGCTGTTGCAGAAATGAAGGACTTAGAAACATTAAGGGAGATTTCTCTGAAAGCATTTCATGATGATCTGAGAAAATATGGCGCATTGCCACCTGGAATTGATTCTATAGAATGGCATACTTCTAAAATAGAAAAGGGTATGTACTACAAAATCCTAGTGGATAATGTGATAGCAGGAGGAATAAATTTATACGACTTGGGAGATGGGCATTTCTGCTTAGGGGCTATTTTTATTTCTCCAGAATATCAAAGTCAGGGGATTGGTTCAAAGGCAATTGAATTCATAGAAAATAAATATGACCAGGTTAAGAGATGGACCTTAGATACTCCATATCTGAATACTGGCAATCATAGGTTCTATGAGAAACATGGTTATAGGAAGGTCGATGAGATACAGCCCCAAAAAGACGTAGAATTTTACCTCTATATTTATGAAAAGCAGATGGACGAATAATTGATAGCTTGGCGGTATTTATCAGGAAGTTTGTTGGAAAATTTAACAAAATTGTTCTGCTATGTTATACGGTAAAAGTATATATGTACAGGAAAAACCTCTGTTATAGCTGTTATGGTGAACTGTACCACAAGTAAATACAAAAATAGCCTAAAAGCAAGAGCTATCAATGCTTATAGGCATTTTTTGTTTCTGAATAGGGGTTAAGATTCGAAAATATAAAACAAAAAATTAATAATTGATTTTTTACATATCTAGTAATAATCTATTATGGTAGAATATGTAATATAATGTAAACTTATTAAGGGGGGAATAGAAATGAAAATATGTGAGTTCAAGCCAATTAGCATAGATGATATACCCGCAATGGCTGATTTGCTAATAGATAGGCAAAATTTTGAAGGTGAAGTGTTTCCGTTTCTAAAAAACAGTTGTCTTAATGTTAAATATGCAACGGATATACTTGGAAAATTGTTTGTTAATAATAAGGTCATTGGGATAGGAGCATTTACTAATAATGAACTAGTAGGTTATATAATCGGAGAGATAAAGATTGATACCCTTAGAGGTAGACACGTATGGGTGCCCTATGAGGGAATAGCGATCAGAATGGATCAATCCTCTGAACTTATAAGGAATCTATATGCAAAGGTTTCAGTGGCGTGGCTAGAGCAAGGTTGCTTTATGCACTACACTATAATACCTCTTGGAAATCAGGTGTACTATGATGCCTACCAACGATTAAGCTTTTTTATCCAGCAAGTACACGGGGTAATGAACATGGAGGATTACAAGCCCTTTGAAAATGTATCTGATGCAGAAATTAGAGTTGCTAATAAAATGGATAGTGAAATGATGGGTAAAATGTCTAGCATAATCCAATCGTATCATAATTCTGCACCTACGTTTGAGCCTGCGTTACCTGAGGTTGTATTGGATATGAAAGCTGCATATAAAAGTATAGTAGAGGAAAATGACGAAATGTTTCTCATTGCGATAAAGGATATGAAGGAATTAGGATTTCAAGAATATTGTCCTATTACTTCAGATTTGATGACACCCGACAACGGAGTAGAGTTAGGTATTGCAGGTACTTACTATTCTCAAATGGGAAGAGGTGTTGGTAAAAAGCTAATGAATGAAGGCTGTAGGATTATGAAAGAAAAGGGATATAACAGTATGATAACAGATTGGAGAATAACCAACCTTGCTTCTTCAACATTTTGGCCTAAGTGTGGGTTTAAGCCAGTAGCTTATAGAATGGTTAGATACATTAACAGTAATATAGCATGGGCAAACTTTAACAATCCGAGTATAAAGTTGTTGTAGCAAATTCAGTCAGGTATTCTTTATCCTCACTAACAGAAAAAATGGTGCGATCAGCTACACATAGAAAAGTAAAGAGCATGGAAGAACGAATCATAAGCAATCAACATTTGCCTCAATGGGTACAGAATGGAATGAAAGTCAAGTGCTAAAAACACACAAAAAGCAATATTTAAGTATGAGAACAATATTTTAAGTGCACAAATTGCAGATGACTATTCAATTGATATGATTGATTTAGGTATTGCAAAGAAACATTTTGAGCTAGAGGCAGAAGGAAAATTTGGATTAGGAAATGGAGGTATCTTCCATCTAAAATAAAACAATGGCAGATGGCAATTACCAAGAAAACCATGGAAACAGGCAGTAAAACTGTGAGAAATTTAGGTTAAGGTTAAATTTACATGGCTATAAACAGGAATTTGTTGAAGGGATTATTATAACTATAAAGTGAGCAGAACTAAAAATGTGAAGACAATAATCGCTATAAGAAGAGAGGATAAAAGCTATGAAATACGAAATTATACATTTACCAAAAGAGAAGTGGAAGGGAACCGTTATTCCAATAAGGTATATAACAGACAAGTATTATGATGTTTATATAAATAAAACAGATAAAGGATTTGCTATTGAAATAGAAAAGAAAGATTTTATAGAGCCAGTAACTCATACACCAGAAGAATATGATTTTCCAGATAAGCTATATGAGGATCACTGGGAGAATGCTTATGCTTGGGGAGTGTTAGTTGATGGTGAATTAGTTGCTGCAATTGAAACTGACCAAGAACTATGGTCTAATCGTCTAAGAATTACAGAACTTTGGGTGGCAGAAAAATATCAAAAGCAAGGAATAGGTCATGCGTTAGTTGAAATGGCCAAGGAACAAGCAAGAAGAGAACGTCGTCGTGCTATTATACTAGAAACGCAATCTTGTAATGTTAATGCAATAGATTTTTATCAGCATGAAGGATTTAGCTTGATTGGTATGGATACTTGCTGCTACAAGAATAATGATTTACAAAGAAAAGAAGTAAGGTTAGAATTTGGATGGTTTCCAGAAGAAAAGAAAAGATTAAATAGAGAAGAAATAGAAATTAGAATGGAAACAAGGTCAGATTGGTACAATGTAGAGCTAATGACACAGCACGCATTTTGGAATAAACATCATCTTGGATGTGACGAACATTATCTTGTGCATAAATTACGTCAAGATAAAGACTATCTTCCAGAGCTAAGCAGAGTAGCAGTAAAGGATGGAGAGATAATAGGATGTATAATGTATTCAAAAGCACGAGTTGTTGATGGAACAGATACACATGAAATTATAACCTTTGGACCTCTTTGTGTAGAGCCTAAATGGCAGGGATGTGGAGTTGGTGAGTTGTTATTAAGAGAAACAATGAAATTAGCTGCAAATAAGGGGTATAAAGGGATTGTAATTTTTGGAGAACCAGATTATTATCCTAGAATAGGATTTAAAACATGTGACAACTTTAACATTACAACTGCCGATGGTAAAAACTTTGATGCATTTATGGGAATTGAATTAGTAGAAGATAGTATGAAAGGTATAAAAGGAAAATTCTATGAATCGGAAGTTTTTGAAAATCTTCCAAAGGAAGAAGTGGAAGAATATAATAAAAAATTCCCACAACTACAAAAATTAAGATTTCCAGGACAATGGGATTAATAAAGTATTAAAATCAGTTTATACAACCTTATTAACAGAGTAATAATTTTAAACGTACCATCGAACCTATAAATTTCAGTTTATCTTTATAAAAGCATGAGGAGTTGTCTTATTACCAATATAGAAAATAAATGCACTAAGATGTAAAAGTTTTGGTGCTCTTTTTTTAGAGCAAGGGCATAGGCACATTGTCAGCTAAGATGAATTATATTCATATAATTGAAAATTATGGTTGTATTTTCTATTTCATTTTAGTACAATATAAGAAAATACGGCTTTCAATTTAATTTCGAAAGGAGTTGATTAAATTATGGCAAATTTGAATACGGTGATGAATCAATAATTTAATACTTGAGTGTACGTCGGAACTGTGTTTTTTTCCGTGTACTCTATAAAAATAACCCTTTTGAAAATACTGTATAAACAGAACTTGTCGATGGGCAAGTTTTTTTTGTGCAAAAAATTGGAGGTAATACGGTGAGATTTGAAGAAATTTATAAGAACGAAAGGATTCTGACAAGAGAAAAAGATAATTTAATTATAGCGCGTGTTAGCGAAGTACAGAGAGAATTATTCAAAGTACTATGTCGATATGGAGAAACAAATGCAAAGTTAAAAGGTGCTTTTTATAAAGATAAAATGAATAAAGAGTATCCTGTAGTAGGAGACTACGTTCTTCTAAAATATAATGAAAATGGAAATTCTTTGATTCATGAATTATGTGAACGAAAGAGTTCTTTTTCTAGAACAGATTTTTCAGGACATGCTGCTGGATATGTTAAAACAGTGAAAGAGCAGGTAATAGCAGCCAATTTTGATTATATATTTATTCTTTCATCTTTGAATCATGACTTTAATTTGAATAGAATAACAAGATATATTAGTGTGGCTTTACAAAGTGGTGGAAAACCGATAGTGATTTTGACAAAAGCAGATGAATGTGATAATCCAGAGGCTTATATAGCACAGGTAAAAAGTATATCAGAAAAGGCAGATGTTCTTGCTATTAGTGCCAAAACTGGATATGGAATGAAACAATTAAATGTATATATACAGGCAGGAAAAACCATAGTTTTTTTAGGATCTTCTGGTGTAGGGAAATCGACGCTTGTAAATGCAATTGCAGGGGAAGAAATTATGGTGGTAAGTGAGATACGTCAAAATGATTCTAAAGGAAGGCATACAACAACTCATAGACAGTTGATTGAGCTTGCTTCAGGGGTAATTGTTATTGATACCCCAGGAATTAGGGAACTTGGAATGTGGGATGTTGAAGATGGCATAAACGGTACGTTTTCGGATGTAATTGAACTTTTTACTAAATGTAAATATCGTAACTGTAGCCATAGCAAGGAGTCAGGATGTGCAGTAAATCAAGCAATTGAAGAGGGAGGTCTTTCCAAAGAGAGATGGAAAAGATACTGTCAGCTGTCAAATGAAAATGAATGGGGAAAGAATAAATCAATATATACTAAAAAAGAGAAATTGGAGAATAAGATAAAAAGGGGGAGAAATAAGAAGGATTGATGAAAGAGTGCTTGACTTTGCACAAAAAAAGAAATACAAAAAGGTAATGGTATTTACAAATGAAGGTGATAAAATTTGTAATAAATAGATAAAAAATTATATCAATGTTTTTATGGTTATTGATATAGAGTGTGGAGATACAACAGAGTAAAATTAGAGATTAGGGGATACTGTGAAAAATAGTATCCCTTTTTTAAAATTTGGCATTCATAGATGAGCGTCTATTTTAAATAACGTTAGGGGCATGAATGGGGACGGCTCGCAGGGATTTTGAGAGAGGTGAAACTCCTCCTGCCAGTCTATAAATTGTTTTATTTCCTTAATAGGCATTCCAGTATTCTTAAGACAGCAGATAAGGGAGAGTATTTCCATATCATCTTTTGTAAAGATACGATTGCCTGATTTATCTCTTCCGACATTGGAAAGTAGTCCCTCACGGTCATAGTATCTTAATGTATATGTTGTTAAGTTCACTTTTTTAGCTGCTTGTGCTATTGTATAGTTCACTTTCATCACCTCATATAGTTTTGTACATATTATATAACTTACACTTAAATCTAAGTCAAGCATGTTTATGAAAATTTCTTTTACAAATACTATTGACTTACAGTTAAGTGTAAGGGGTATACTTACCGTATAGAAGAAAAAGGAGTGTGAATTTATGAAAGTAATAGCTATTAATGGTAGTCCTCGTAAAAATGGTAATACAAGTCAGGCGCTCAGAGTTATGGCAGATGAACTTGAACAGCAGGATATAGAAGTTGAAATCATTCAAATTGGTCAGCTAAATATTCATGGGTGCATTGGCTGTGGATACTGTTGGACTTCAGAAGAAAATCACTGTGTTTTTAAAGATGACATTGTTAATGAGGTTGCAAAAAAAATGCGTGAAGCAGACGGCTTTATTCTTGCATCTCCTACCTATTATGCAGGAATAGCAGGAACAATGAAGGCTTTTTTAGACAGAGTATTCTACACAAGTTCAGATTATTTCAAATATAAAGTTGCAACTTCTATTTTTGAGAACTCCACTTACTGGTATTATAGGTGCCAGCTCTACTCTATTGGAAGAAGGTAATAAAATACCTTATGAAGTACAGACCAAATTAATAGAGGGAATACAAAATGATTCTCAATGGCTTTTAAATATGATTGAAAACATATTGTCCATTACAAAGGTTCAGAAAAATGATATGGTGATTGATAAATCAGAAGAAATCGTAGAAGAGGTTATAGAAGGAACTGTCTCAACTTTCCGCAAACGTTTTCCTAATGCTAAAATCATTGTAAATCAGCCTGAAAGTGTGATTTTACTTCCCATAGATATTATGTTGATCTCCCAAGTCCTTATTAATCTTTTAGAAAATACACAAAAACACGCTCAAGGTCAAAGGTCAGATGTGGTAATAGAAGTAAAAGAAATGGGTGATTTTGTGAGTTTTATTATAGCAGACAACGGTCCGGGGATCGATCCAAAGATTCTTCCCATGTTATTTAACTTTACGGTTACGTCAGAAAATCCATATAAAGATTCAACACGAGATTTGGGGATTGGACTTTCCATTTGTAAAACTATAATCAGAGCCCATGGAGGAGAGATATATGCAAATAATCGGCCAGAAGGCGGGGCACAATTTATGTTTACAATACCGCTTTGCAAGTAGAAATATGAAAAGAATTATTAATAGACACAAAGATTGTATCTGGAAGGGGTCTCTTACGAGCCTTTTCAGAGATTGTTTGTGTCTGCAACTCAGAGGGTGTAAGTTGCTAGAAAGGTATTGCTATGAAAAATAAACACGTTATTATGATAGTAGAAGATGAGGAAGCAATCAGCGAATTCATTTCTGTGAAATTAGAGTTACAAGGCTATAGAACGCTGAAGGCTGTCAACGGGCAAGAAGCAATTTCCCTTGCTTCATCTCATTGTCCGGATTTAATCTTACTGGATTTAGGACTGCCGGATATGGATGGTATAGAAGTAATTGAATCTATTAGGAGTTGGAGTTTAGTTCCTGTGATTATTGTATCGGCAAGACATGAAGAGAAGTTCATCATATCAGCTCTTGACAGTGGTGCAGATGACTATATTACAAAGCCTTTTAACAATGCTATTTTAATGGCAAGAATTAGAACTGCTCTGCGGAAAGGGCATATGTCGAAAATAAAGAACAGCAAGGTGAATCAATTCTTTAGTTTAGGTGATTTATATATTGATTATGATAAGAGAATAGTAACAGTAGCTGGAAAAGCAGTACATTTGACTCCTATTGAATACCGAATTATCGTCTTGCTCTCTCTGAATGCGGGTACTGTACTGACCCATGAATTTCTATGCCGTGAACTTTGGGGGCCTTATGTGAGCAAAAGCAAGGCACTTAGGGTCAATGTTGCAAACCTTAGGAGAAAAATTGAAAAAAATACGGCGGATCCCCAATATATTTTAACAGAAATGGGAGTGGGATACAGGATGTTAGAAGAAGTATGATAGTCTACAATTATCATATTCATTTGCATCATCTAATGAAGTACACCAATGTTTTAAGATGTAAAAAGGCTTGAATGCATTAACAAATATAAAAAATATATACTATAAAGTTTTTGAAAAAAGAATAGAGAAGTAAATTTAAATATCGAGGTTATAAATATTATAATTAAATATATAAGTGTGTTTTTGTCCTCTAGACTTATAGGCCTAGAGGATATTTATATTTAGGGAGCATTTTTACTATTATCATTACAACTTAGGAAATATATATTTATCTAGTAATATTTAAGTTAGTTAATTGACAAAATTTCAATATAAAAGTATAATTAGTATAACTGGTATGAAAAGTAATACTGAAAGGGAGTGTGCTATGAATAAAAAAACTTTGGAAGATAAATATATGGGTTCTGTGAAGGTAGGTTCAAAGGGGCAGATTGTTATTCCAAAGGAAGTAAGAGATATGTTTGATATTTCTCCAGGAGATACTTTAATTTTGCTTGCAGATGCTCAAAGAGGTATTGCAATTGAACGGTATGATGTTTTTTCTAAGATTGCTGATGCAATTTTTGCAGGTAAAGCACAGGAAATTTATCCATTAGAATCGGAAGAAGATTCACTTATTTTTGCAAAAGAAATAAAAAAATTGAGTAAGTCTGGAGAAGAATATGATGAGTAAAATAGTATTTTTCAGCATCCCAGCTCATGGACACACTAATCCTACTATAGCAGTAGTAGATGAATTGGTAAAACGAGGTCATGAAGTTTGGTATTATTCTTTTTATGAGTTTCAAGAGAAGATTGAAAATGCAGGTGCAAAATTTATTCCGTGTGATAACTATTTACCAGAACTTACGCCAGATGTAGAAAAGAAAGTGGGAAAGGATTTTGCATCCCTTATAGAGATGACAGCAGATATGACTATGAGCCTAGATGAAAAGGTATGTAGAGAGCTTAAAGAATTTCAACCACATTGTATAGTATCAGATTCTATATGTATTTGGGGAAAATTATTTGCAATAAAATTAGATATCCCCTATGTTTGTTCTACTACGACTTTTGCAATGAATAAACATACTGCAAGGGTGATGAAACAAAGCCTAAAAGAAATATTCCGTATGCTTATGGGCATTCCAAGAATTAATAAAAAAATAAATCTACTTCAAGAAAAAGGTTATAAGGTAAAAAACTTTATAAGTATTATTCAAAATGATAATGATACTGATACAATTGTTTATACATCCAAAGAATTTCAGCCTATGGCAGAAACATTTTCAGATAAGTATGCTTTTGTGGGGCCTTCTTTCCAAGTTCCAGAAATTGAACAAATTGAAAAGAAATATCCACTGATTTACATCTCATTGGGAACTGTATTGAATCAAAATAGACATTTTTATCAAAACTGTATTCAGGCATTAGCTGATGTAGATTGCCAAGTTATCATGTCTGTTGGAGAGAAGACAGACATTTTTAGCTTTGGCAAATTGCCAGATAATTTTAAAATTTATCCTAAAGTTAAGCAATTAGAAGTTTTGCAACAGACTGATGTGTTTATTACCCATTGCGGAATGAATAGTATAAGTGAAAGTTTATATTTTGGTGTGCCATCTGTTTTATTTCCATTACATAGTGAGGAAGTTATGGTGGCAAACCGAGTATCAGAATTAAATGCTGGGAAAAGATTAAAGTCGAGTACTGCGAGTAGCATCCGAGAAATTGTTTTACAAATATTGAATAATGTATCCTATAAAAGAAATGCAGAAGTAATTTCCAAAAGTTTGCAGAAAGCTGGAGGAGCAAGTGCAGCTGCAAATAAGATAGAGAAGGTATGTAATGAAAGCTTAGATATATATTGAGCCTATAGTGTCGCTAAAAAATAAATAGATGAATCTAAAAATCTATAAAGGATTTTAGGCAGTTAAAAGCATAGGATAAAACTGGCAGAATAGAGTATAAAGGCATCACTTAGTAATAATCTAATTTTAATTAATTAAACTGTCTACTTTGGAAGTATCATATCACTTGTTTTATTTCCGTATATTGTATAAAATGGTATTAATAAAATTAAGGAGGTTTGATGAAATTGGTAATAACTACTTGCTAATTAATTTTCTAAATAGAAAATTGTATCCAAAAAAGACTTTAAATGCCTATATAGTTAGGTTTATTTGGTGTGCATTTTGGAAATTTAGTAAGTGGAAGTGCCCATTTTATAGAACTAGAATTAAATCTTAATTTTACATAAACTCTACATAAGAATATATTCTCTTAGGAGTATTTTATAATCCATAGGAGAGTTCTGCTTTAATATTCTATATTAAGAACTTGACCTCAATGAGTTTTAAGCAGATCGCCGAAATCTTTGATTTCGTGCAAGTTGCTTATGCAGTGGCTAAGAAAAGCTGCCTCAAATGTTTTACTAGAAGCTTTTCTTATAATGTAAAATAATGTTTATTTTAGGCTGTAAGAAGCATAAAACTTCTTACAGTTTTTTGTTCTATTAGAAACTTAATAAACATAAATCTTGATTTAAAGGGATTAGTATAGGCATTAAACAGTATAAGAGAACTTAAAAGGAGAGAATAATATGGAAATTAAAGAAAAAATAATAAGAGATTTAGATAGGATAATAAATGAATATGTAAATGAAGAATTTGTGCCTGGATTGTCAGTAGGTGTGGTATATGATAACGAAATTATTTATATAAAGGGTTTTGGTGTAAAGAATGTAGATACAAAGGAACCTGTAGATGAAAATTCACTTTTTCACATGGCATCAGTATCAAAAACTTTTGTTGCTACAGGAATAATGCAATTGGTGGAACAAGGGAAAATTCGATTAGATGAATGTGTGATAGAGTATTTACCTTATTTTAAGCTTAAAGATGACAGATATAAAAATATAACTATAAGGCAATTATTAAGTCATATATCAGGTATGCCAGATGAAGATGATTATGAATGGGATAAACCCCAATATGATGAAGAAGCTCTAGAAAGATATGTTAGAAGCATTAATGAAAAGGAACTTATGTGGGAACCAGGAGAAAAATTTGCTTATAGTAATATCTCTTATGAGATTTTGGGAAACGTTATTGAAAAAGTTTCAGGTATGTCTTTTGAGAAATGTATGAAAGAAAATATTCTCAATGTTGTTCAGATGAAAGAAAGTAATTTCTTAAAACCGTTAGTTTCAAAGGAATTACTTACAAGTCCCCATGTCTTAGATATAGAAAATGTATATGGTGCTGTAGTCAGTGAAATTTTTCCTTACAATCGTGCACATGGACCAAGCTCTACCTTGTGTTCTAATGCAGTTGAAATGTGTAATTATGCTATTGCTAATATGAATGAAGGAAGATTTGGAGGAGAGAAGATACTAGAACCTAATAGCTATTCAGAACTTTGGGGAGAATATGCCTCTACAGACTGGGGAGGATATACTTCAGAAATTGGTCTGGCATGGTTTTTGGGAGAATATAAAGGTAATAAAGTTAGATCCCATAGTGGTATGGATACAGGATTTAGAAGTAATTTAATAATCTTGCCTGAGAGAGGAATTGCAGTTGTTGTTATGATCAACTCAGATTATATTGGAACTAAGATTTTATGTACGAGTATATTAGATATACTTTTGGGGGAAGAAGTTGAGTATATAAGGAAATCACTTGCAAGTCATATAGTAAGAACAATGTTTAGCAATAATATTGAGATAGCGCTACAGGAATATAATAAAATAAAGCAAGGCTCTATTGAAAAGTATCTTGTTTATGAGGAGGAGTTTAATGCTATTGCTTATAATTTGCTAGAGAGAAAAAGAATTAATGAGGCCATTGAAGTACTTAAATTATCAATTCAAATATTTCCAGAATCAGCTAATCTTTATGACAGTCTAGGTGAAATGTACTTACTTCAAGATAATAAGGAACTAGCATTAGAAAAGTATAAAAAATCAGTAGATTTGAATCCTAATAATATAGAAGGTAAAAAGATTATAGATGAATTAAGTAATTAACTTGTGACCTGTTTGAAGATATCTATATTTTGGAACTATGTCAATGTTTTTGATAAGAATTTAGGCTAATAAAGCAGAGAGTTTTGAAACACTAGTATTTTGAGCAAATAAAGAAATAGGATAATTAAGATATTCTGCAAAGATCTTGATTATCCTGCTTTATTATGGATAATTTTCATTAAAAGGTAATATTTACTCAATAAAATGAGTTCTTACTCTTAGTTCGTATTGGGGTTTAACTACTCCAGGCCATGTTCTCACCTAGTGTACGCATAGTTTGTAAGTCTTCTTTAATTATAATTAGCTCCAATTGACAAATAAATTAAATCACACTATAATTATATATCGAACTATAATTTGAACAAGTACGCACATTTATGTTATATACTAGTCAAAAGGAGAGTGTAAAATGAGTATAGAATGTATTTTAGAGGGTAATTTAGAGGATTCTGGTTTTAGTTATACCATTTCACTTATTAATGGTAAATATAAGATGGTAATTCTTTATTGTCTCGCAAATTTCGGAGTTGTACGTTACAATCAATTGAAGCGGTATATAGGGACAATATCCCATAAAACTTTGAGCATGTCATTGAAGGAGTTGGAAGCTGATGATTTGATTGTGCGTATAGAATACCCTCAGATACCGCCAAAGGTAGAATATAGTCTGTCAGAGCGCGGAGAATCTCTGATGCCTATTTTGGATGCATTGTGTGAATGGGGAGAAGAAAATCGTAGATAATAATTTAGTTTTACAGTATATATAAATGTAAGAAGATTTCATTAGATATATTAGATATCAAGAGGTGAGAACTTTGAATAAAGAATTATATACATTTGTTCAACAATGTGCAGAAGCAATAGGAAACTCATTAGATGTGGAAGTAACAATTATAGATAGTAATTATATAAGAATTGCAGGTACAGGTAAGTATAAAAAGGAAATTGGAAAGAAAATACCAGAATATTTTGTTTCAGCCAGTGTTATTAAAACGGGTAATAGCTATATGATTGATAGTGAGAGAGATAATGAGGTATGTAAAAGATGTAGAGAATATCAAGATTGCGATGAGAAAGGACATATAAATATTCCAATAACAGATGGAAAGGACATCTACGGAGCAATTAGCATACTATGTTTAAATGAGAAACAATTTGATATTTTATTGAAAAAACAAAACTCATTGCAAAAATTTCTCAAGAATATAGGCGATTTGCTGATATCCAAGTTTAAAGAAACCGAATATGTAAAGCAATTAGAGTTAAACAATAGTCAATTTAATGTTATATTCTCATCTATGAGTGACGGTGTATTGATGACAGATGAAGAAGGATTTGTTATTAACTGCAGTGATGCTATAAATAAGTTGCTTAGGATATCCAAGGGAAAACTATTGGGGAAGAATGTGTTAGATTTTTTCACTAACATTGACATGGAGCAAATTAAGAACAATGAGGATCATTCACAGTTTATAGAAATAACATTTAAAAATCGAAAGAAAAAGTTTTTAAGCTTAGTAAGTACTATAATTATAGATAATTCATTTAAAGGGATAATCCTTGCTCTGATGGAGGATACAAAGCTTAATACTTTAATCTATAGCAAGATGAATACTCATCAGATTTTTACGTTTGATGATATGATTGGTGAGAGTCAAGAGTTTACTGACATCATTGAAATGAGTAAAAAGGCTGCTAATTTTACTTCTAATGTATTAATTTTAGGTGAAAGTGGTACAGGTAAAGAGTTGTTCGCCAGATCTATTCACAATTACAATAAGCCTATTAGTACTCCATTTATTGCTATAAACTGTGCTGCGATACCGGAATCCCTCCTTGAATCGGAGCTATTTGGATATGAAGAAGGTGCTTTTACAGGAGCTAAGCAGACGGGAAAGCCGGGAAAGTTTGAACTGGCAAACGGTGGCACTATTTTTCTTGATGAAATAGGGGACATGCCCTTGCACTTACAGGCTAAGATACTAAGGGTATTACAGGATAGAACCATTGAGCGAATAGGAGGTATAAATCCTATACCGATAAATGTTAGATTAATTGCTGCAACTAATAAGGATTTAGCATCTGAAGTTAGAAAAGGTAATTTTAGAGCAGATTTATATTATAGGCTAAATGTTTTGCCAGTTAGAATGTTAAGTTTAAGAGAGAGAAAGCAAGATATATTAGTATTAGCAAATTTATTTTTGCAGAGATATAGTAGTGGAAAAATCAGTAATATAGAGCATGCATTAGAAACAGATGCTATAAACTTATTATATGAATATGATTGGCCTGGTAATATCAGACAGCTAGAAAATGCTATGGAGTATATAGCCAATGTTTGGAGAAAAGATAAAAAATTAAGTATAAGAGAACTTCCAGAATACATTACACATAGCTCTGATAAGTTAGAGGGCTCTATATTGATAGATATCTTAGGAAACAATACAATATGGATTCTTAGAAAAATAATGAATTTTAATGGATTGGGGAGAAGATATCTAGCAGAACTTGCTAAGGAAGAAGATATAGACTTAACAGAAGGAAAAATTAGAAGCTTGTTAAATAGTGCTGAGGTTCTTGGTTTGGTTGAAACTAATACTGGAAGGAAAGGTACGGTACTAACAGAAAAGGGTTACAAGCTAATGTCTTCAATAAATAATATTAAATAAATGACCCATATATTCAGAGATAATAATAAATTTAAAGGAAACAGGCTAGATAATGGGAAGAAATTTTACCCTAAAATAACTTAAGTGCTTGTTAATCCTTGAAAATTGACTGTTTATCTGATGGCATATAGTTTGCATATACAGTTAATAGGTTTATTATATTAATGTTATAAAATAATTCTCGGAATGGCTCTGTAAACTAAATATGAAAAAATAGTACAATATCTTCATAGAATTGCTCTAAGTTTCTTTGGATTGCTCTAAATTTCGCTTTGCATATGATAAAGCTTCGTCTATGAAATCATCA
>NZ_JAHLOH010000009.1:0-19436 GCF_018917285.1 Tissierella carlieri
GCTTCCTCTCTCCCACACCTCACGATGTGAAACTTGCAAGTCGCTATGAGATTCGTTGGTAACTACGCTCTTTAAGGACTTTCACCTTAGACATATGACATGCCCGTCAAACCTAAAAAGATAAGTAATTTAATTACTTATCAATTGAATAAAGTCAATGTCTATTTTATTTATATTAGGTTGTTTTTAAAAGCACAACCATAGGGTAGCATACTATAAACAAATTCACTTTTTATCTAAAATAAATCATATAGTTTTCCATATTTATTTCTTACTACATGATTTATAACTATTGCTTCCTTGTATATTAGCTTTTCAAGGAATATATACTTCTATGTAGTTAGTTTATATATAGTATTAAGAGAGATTATATTAGATGGGTATAAACAACTTATCTTTTCTACGTTATTGTTATTGAATAATTTTATATTATTTATCATGTACTTTTTATTGATAAACAATAAATATTATAGTATGATATTGGTATAATATAAGTAATTGCGAAACTACTTCTAGAAAGTGAAGAATAGAAATATAAGTCCTTCATAAAGGAATTTCAATAAATAGGAAGTAGATTTTTGGTAGGAATTAAATGAAAACAAAAATTGTCCTTAAAAATAAGTACACAAAACAAAGGTATTAAGTTTCTATAAAAATTAATACCTAAAATAAACACCTAAGCAATTAATGGTTTTAAACTTCTAATATATTCATGTTTATGTATTTTATCAGCAAGTACAACAGTAATCAATTGTGTAATGCCAGATAGTAATAAATCTGCATGAATGGTTTTCTCATTTTGGGTTTTTCGTCCAGCTATGCAGAAACTTTCCTTAAAGTGGTTTATGGACTGTTCTACAACTGAACGGATTTTGTAAGTTTTATCCCACTCGATGGTGCCGCGAAGAGTTCCTGGATAGGTACGAAGATCTTTTTCAGGATAAACGTAAACCATCCTTCCACTAGGGGATGAAGTACAAGGGTTTTTGCAAGAGTGGCGTCTTCGATATTTGCCATCACCGCACTTGGTCCACTTCATTTTAGGGCATACGAACTTAAATGTTTTAATCCTGCATCTTAAATGAGAAGTATTACCTTCCTCTTTCATTGGAAGAGTTGGATCATTTGGACAGCAAGGTATTCCAGATTCATTTATGATATAGTCTGGATTTGTTAAAGAAGAACGATGATTTAATGGAATATATGCTTTATCAAATTTTAAATCAATAAGTAAATCTTTGTAAATATTAATAGCATCAAAGGCAGCATCACCAATGAAAACACTTGGTTTAATAGTAGGATGTTTGGCAAAGAAGTCTTTTAAAACAGGAATAACAGCTTTGATATCATGAAGAGATTTATCATAATCAGGTGAATCTGATTTTTTATCAATAATGATATCTGGATGAAATTTTAAGAAATCTTTATTGTAAAAAGAAATATCCCTTACAATACCAAGACCATTGGTAATCATGCCAAATTTATAGACATAGCAAAAGTGACCATTAATATAAAGCTGTTTTATTTCAGAGTTACAAGCAGCATGTGAAGGCATAGATCCATATGCAACTTTGTATGGATCATAAGAATCATCAAGACCTTGAGATTTTTTAAATGCTTTTAACTGTTTAACAATTTTATTAGCATATTTAGGATTATTTTCAGTAACAAAAGCTTCAACACCAGAGGTATCAAAGATAGTCATAGAAGCCTTAAATTCATCAATATGTTGGCATATTGGTTCAGTAACATCAACAAGATTATCAAATACAGATTGTAAGTCAAGTAAGAAGTCTTGTTTAAAACGGGTAAATTTAGAACCATCGGGGACTTTGTTAAAGCCACAAAATTCCCTTAATTCCTTTGAATATTTAAGAAAAGTAATTAAGAGGGTATCAGTAGGAATGGAAAAAATTCTCTGAATAAGTAAAGCCCATAGCATTGAATGAAGCTTGTATTCACGAGGACGTCCAGTAGAAGAATAAAAATGATGGTAGAAAGAAATAGGAATAAACTCATCAAGATTAATGGTATCATTCAATAATGAAAGAAACTTAGGTCTATCATTTTCAAAAAAAGTTTTGCAATCAGAATAAATATCTGCCAAAGAAAGCTGTTTATGTGTTATCATATTTATATAACTCCTTTCGGGTTTTGGTGGATTTGTTGCTAGGCACTTCAATTTTACCATAAATCGGTGAGGAGTTATATTATTTTGTGAAAAAACATCCCGTATTTATGCGGATTATGGCGTTTTGCAAACGCCTATTGGTATAATACATTGAAAGGAGTTGTTATTGATTATGAAATATACAAAAAGAGTGAACTTTTTAAAAGGATTACTGAATATCATAGGTGTCTTTATTTTATTGCTGCTCATGCTTTCAATTTTAAATTGTATTCTGTTTTTTCATGATAAAGGAGCAAAAAACACTATACTATCTATAATATTTTCTCTGATATTTTTTGGCGGATATTTTATGACTATATTCACTTTAAGAAAAATCCTTAACTCAATATTGGAAAAAAATCCTTTTATTCCTGAAAATATTATTTGCCTTAGAAAAATTGGGTATTATATACTTTCTATTGGACTAATAGATGCCATCGTCAATTATCCAAAGCCAAGTAATACTGGTTTTATACTTATTACTTCTCATGGCTCTTTAAAGCCCATAATATTTCTATATATCAGCCTTAGTCTTTTAGCCTTTATATTAGCTGATGTTTTTAAAATGGCTATAGACATCAAAGAAGAAAATGACTTAACAATATAGGGGTGATTATTTTGATTATTGTAAATCTAGATGTAATGATGGCTAAGAGAAAAATTTCTCTTTCTGAATTGGCAGAAAGAGTTGGAATCACAAATTCAAATTTATCAATTCTTAAAACTAATAAGGCAAAAGCTATCAGATTTTCTACATTAGAAACTATTTGCCGTGAGTTACAATGTCAGCCAGGAGATATATTAGAGTACCGTGAGGATGATTAATAATCAATATATCTCTATAATATATTTTTGTCGTCAAGATAGACAATAGCTTAATAAATGAAAAGGTATTAGATGGGAACTATCATATCTAATACCTTTTCATTTCTGATAAACTATAAATAATATTTATCTGAAAGTGAGTTTTTTATTGTTGTATCATATAACACCTCATATATCATATATATTCAATAATATTATCTCTTTACCCATAATTCATAGGACATATTTCAATAGCAATCTTTTAAAATTGTTTTTTCATCTTGACCATCCTTTTCTCCATATTGCAAATCCCTTATCTATGATTTCCACAAGCCTTTAATATTCTCAATAGCTTATGTTAGAATAAATATTTTTTCAAATATTCATATTCTATAATTTTGACAACAAAGCTTGTATTCTCACAGTACAATCAATTTTTCTATCTATAGTTTTTCTCCATGAATTTGACAATGGAAAATGAATTTTATCTTTAACTGCTTGTCCCATATCCCAAAAACCATCTTCGGATATATTCTCATTAATCCAGTCAATAAAATGTTTACACTTACTTGGAAATAAGGAATAGGAACTTAAAAGTTCACATGCAGTTATATATTTACTTGCTAATTTGGAACAGAATTTATCTGGAACTGTCTTGAGACAGCTATCATAGATATAATATATTCCATTCTCTGAATTCATAATATAATCCAAGAATTTTGATTCAATATCACTAGGTAGATATCCAGCTAGCAGAGCTATTACATAAAAATTTTGGAATCTCCACATATACTTTTCCTTAGATGACTTATGAATTTCATAATAGGCTTCCTTGTAGTATTCATGACTATAGCTATCTTTTGAAAATGCATAGGTTATAATTTTTGACCAGTTCTTAGCTATTTCTACAGCTAGTTCATTTGATGGATCAATAATTAACATCCATGTTGCTACAAATAATCTTGTTAATAAGTCCCAATCATGCTTTTTTTCTTTGTAATCTCTCAAATCTACTTCCCTAAGCAAATATCTCTCCATATAACTAAAAGCTTTTTGAATTGGTTGGTCCTCTTTGTCTAATCCTAATATTAGTAATCTACGAAGTGCTTGTTCTGTTGTCATTATTGACTGAGAAAATTGGCTCATGCTATGAAATTGCCCCCATGAACCATCTTCCCACTGTAGGCTTACAATATCATTAACCCATTTAGTTTCTAAAACTTCTTTTTTAGCATTTGCCAACTTTTCATTATCCTTGTTTAAATTTATTACATCACGCATTAAACGATATTTAGGTATAGGATCTAAATTACCTTTTATTATCTCTTCAGCTGTAATCATATATCTATCCCCCTCAGCACTATTAACCTTTTTTGTGGCTTTCAATAATAGTATTATTCTACATTTTCTTTTAAACTCCTTCTTTGTAAATGAAATATCTTAAAAAACAAAAAATAAATAATTGAATTACTTATCAATTGAATAAAGTCAAGAATATGCCCTATTTTGAATTTACCCCTCTATAATTAAGATATCTTTCCAATAAATCTTTGTTATCATAAAAAAAATTATATAAGATTTCAATGTTTTCAACAGTACTAGGTGAAATATAGTGCTCTATCAACTCCGTTTGAACTAAAGTACTTTCTTTACATCCTATAAAAGATAAAAAATTTTCTATAATATTATGCCTAATTAATAAAAATTCACCTTCTCTTTTACCTTCTTCTGTTAAAGTTACAATACCATATTTCTCATAGTTAACTAATCCTAGCTCTCCAAGCTTCTTAACCATCTTTGAAGCTGAGGAAGCTTTTACATTTAATAGACTAGCTAATGTATTTACCCGAATATATGGTTCCTCTAGACTATTTCTATATATCATTTCAAGATAGTCTTCTAAAGCAGGAGTAAGTGATCCTTTGCCATATTCTTTTAGCTCATATCCTCTTACTGTATGAAATTTACTATTCAATATTATCACCGCCAAGTTTTTATATAATAATTTATGTCTTTTATATATATACGAGTAACACTTCAAAAGTATTTGACATATTTTGGTGTAGGGAAAAATTTTTTCCCAAGACTAAATTTCATTATTTATTAGGAGGTTTTTTATATGAATAATATTTATATTCCACTTAGTTCATTATCAATTGGCGAAAAATGCAAAGTCAAGGAATTAATATCCGATGGCCTAACAAGAAGACGAATGTTAGACTTAGGGTTAATCTGCAATACAGTAGTAGAGTCTCTACATCAAAGTCCTTCTGGTGATCCTGTTGCCTATCTCATTAGAGGAGCTGTAATAGCCCTTCGTTCTGAAGCAGCCTCTATGATCTTAGTAGAAAAAATTTGAATTAGGGGGAAAGATTATGGGTTTAACGAACACATCTACAGGGTTAGAAGTTCTTGAACAAGAGCTTAAAATTGAGAAAACCACTTCCACAGATAAAATCATTGCATTAGCTGGCAACCCTAATGTAGGAAAATCTACAGTTTTTAATAATTTAACAGGACTAAATCAGCATACTGGCAACTGGCCAGGAAAAACTGTTACTAATGCTCATGGAAATTATTATCATAAAGATAATAATTTCATTCTAGTAGATATCCCAGGTACCTACTCTTTAATGGCAAATTCTATAGAAGAAGAAGTTGCTAGAGATTTTATATGTTTTGGAAATCCAGATGCAACAGTGATTGTAGTAGATGCTACTTGCTTGGAAAGAAATCTAAACCTCGTATTACAAACTCTAGAAATTACTTCTAAAGTAGTAGTATGTGTTAATCTTATGGATGAAGCAAAGAGAAAAAATATATTTATAGACTTAGAAGAATTATCAAAACAATTAGGAGTTCCCGTAGTCGGAACTAGTGCTATTAAAGGGAAAGGGTTACAGGATTTAATGGATTCAGTTTATGATGTTGCTTTTAATGAGCTTTCATTAAATCCTTTAAATATTCAATATGAAGAATCAATTGAAAAAGCTATGTCAAAAGTTGAATTAGTACTTAAGCCAATAATCCAAGATAGACTAAATACTAGATGGGTTGCATTAAAACTTATAGATGGAGATATTACATTATTAAACTCTATAAATAAATATCTTGGCTTTAATTTAAATGAGCAAAATGAAATAATAAATGAAGTTCATAATTCAAGAAATTTTCTAGATACAGAGGGGATTAATCACGATATCCTACGTGATAAAATCGTTAGTCATTTAGTAAATATAGCAGAGAGTGTCAGTAATAAGGTTGTTTCTTTTGAGAACAAGGACCATAATAATTTTGATAGAAAAATAGATAAATATCTTACATCTAAAAAATTTGGAATTCCAATTATGATATTTCTCCTAGCTATAATTTTCTGGCTTACTATTACCGGCGCTAATTATCCTTCTGAGATGCTTGCTAAGGGATTATTTTGGCTTCAAGATAGATTTACAGATTTTTTCATTTGGTTAGATACCCCTCCATGGGTACATGGAGTATTAATTATGGGAATTTATCGAACATTGGCTTGGGTGGTCTCTGTTATGCTTCCACCAATGGCTATATTTTTCCCATTATTTACATTGCTTGAAGACTTAGGATACTTACCTAGAGTTGCTTTTAATCTAGACAATTTCTTCAAAAAATCTTGTGCTTGTGGAAAACAGGCTCTGACCATGTGTATGGGTTTCGGTTGCAATGCTGCTGGCATAATTGGCTGCAGAATAATTGATTCGCCGCGAGAACGACTTATAGCCATAGTCACTAATAACTTTGTACCTTGTAATGGAAGATTTCCTATATTAATAGCAATTATTTCTATGTTCTTCGCAGGATTTTTAGATGGACCTCTTAAATCTATAATATTAGCATTAATCCTAACGGGAGTTATAGTTCTTGGAGTTATAATGACATTGATAGTATCAAAATTACTGTCCAATACAATACTTAAAGGTATTCCTTCTAATTTCACTTTAGAATTACCACCTTATAGGAAGCCACAAATAGGCAAAATAATAGTCCGTTCAATTTTTGACAGAACATTATTTGTATTAGGTCGGGCAGTAGCAGTGGCTGCACCTGCGGGACTGATTATATGGATAATGGCAAATATTTATATTGGAAATTCAAGCATTTTAACTCATTCCGCAAATTTTCTTGACCCATTTGCAAAATTAATTGGATTAGATGGTTATATCTTAATGGCATTCATTTTAGGCTTTCCTGCAAATGAAATAGTTATCCCAATAATAATCATGAGTTATATGGCTACGGGTTCTCTTCTTGAATTAGATAGTCTAGTACATTTGAAAGATCTTCTTATTTCTAATGGATGGACTTGGCTAACCGCTGTATGTGTAATGCTATTTTCATTAATGCATTGGCCATGTGCTACTACGTGTTTGACTATCAGGAAGGAAACTCAAAGTCTTAAATGGACTGCTATTTCTTTTCTTGTACCAACCATTATTGGAATTGTAGTTTGTTTCTTAGTTGCAAGTACAGTAAGATTAGTAGGTCTAATATAAGTAAAACAAATAATAATAAAGGAAAGAGGTATTTGTCACAGGTCATTATATCAAATACTTCTTTCCTTTATTAAATTAAAGATTTATATTATATCAAAAATATGGTCATTTCTATTAATTATAAAACTATAAATTTGATATAAATGGAACTTTATGTATCGCCTTTCTAGCTTAAATTTGTTTTTATTGTACATGCCGCAATTTATTTCTATATTTCAATGGTGTAGTTCCAATAAGCCGCTTAAAGGCCATATTATAATAATTTTGATTATTATATCCTACAGCAAGTGCAACTTCTAATATAGATAAATTTGTATGATGTAACAATTTTTTACTCTTTTCTATTCTAATTTTATTAACATAATTTGAATATGTTATACCAGTTTCTTTTTTAAATAAATTACAGAAATAACATTTATTTAAACCCAAGAACTCTGATATTATATCTAAGCTTAGAGATTCCTCATAATTGCTTTTAGTGAAATCTATAGCTCTCCTTATATGAAAACTATAAATTTTATTATTGTTAATATTATTTATATTCATAATATATCCCTTCCTTTTATTTAAATTATCTAAATATAGTTATAAAAAAGTAAATATAGTTAAGATTTATAATTTACTAACTGCTAAAATACTTTTAATTGATAATGATTATCACTTTCATTTGTGTTAATTATTATATCAAAATTTATTGCTCTATGTCAATTTATAGAATTACTAAGGAGGCATTATGAAAAAAAGATATTTATTGTTCGTACTAATTATTTTATCTGTAGTCTCTATATTTATTGGAGTTAAAGAAATATCTCTTTTAGATATCTTCTATTTAAGAAATGATAAAATCCAAATATTATTTTTAAGTAGATTCCCCCGACTTATTAGTATTATTGTAGCTGGGATAGGAATGAGTATAAGTGGTCTTATAATGCAGCAAATAACTCAAAATAAATTCGTATCTCCAACTACAGCTGCTACTATAGACTCTGCTAAACTCGGAATTTTAGTTTCTCTTATATTATTTTCTACTGTCAGTGTATTTACTAAGATGTTAATTTCTTTCATCTTTGCATTAGTTGGAAGTTTTTTATTTATGGTAATTTTAAAGAAAATAAAATATAAAAATGCTGTTATCGTGCCATTATTAGGTATTATGCTTGGGAGTATAATTGACTCTTTGGCAACTTTTCTAGCATATAAATATGATCTTGTACAGAATGTTTCCTCTTGGTTGCAGGGAGATTTTTCTATGGTTATTAAGGGCAGATATGAACTTTTATACATAAGCATTCCCCTCGTTTTTATTGCTTTTCTATATGCAAATAAATTTACTTTAGCAGGAATGGGTGAAGATTTTTCAATTAATCTAGGTCTAAATTATAATAAGGTTGTTAACTTAGGTATTAGTATTGTAGCCTTAATAACTTCTGTAGTAGTAATCACTGTAGGAAAAATTCCATTTTTAGGTCTTATAATACCTAATATAGTTACCATGTATCAGGGAGATAATTTAAAGAATAACCTTGTTCCAACAGCTTTATTTGGACCGGTATTCCTTCTTTTCTGTGATATATTAGGCCGCATAATAATTTACCCTTATGAAATTTCTATAGGTCTTACTGCTGGAGTTTTAGGTAGTCTAATTTTTATCTATCTGCTTATTAGGAGGAATGCATAATGAATTCTAAAAAGAAAATATATTTTCTTTCAATACTACTTTTAATTTTGATTACATTATTCCTTATCATAGGGTTGAATAGTAAAAATTGGCAATATGCTCTTTCACGACGTATACCAAAGATAATCGCTATTATATTAACTGGGAGTTCTATAGCATTTTCTTCTATGATATTTCAAACTATAACAAACAACAATATATTAACTCCTAGTGTATTAGGATTAGATTCTCTATATATGTTCTTTCAAACCTTTATTGTATTTGTCTTTGGATCTAATAATCTAGCCAAAATAGGAAATAATTTTAATTTTATATTATCTGTTGTTTTTATGGTGATTTTTTCCATTATATTATTCAAAATCCTTTTTAAAAAAGAAGGCACTGATATATTTTTTCTACTATTACTTGGATTAGTATGTGGGACATTTTTTCAAAGTTTATCTTCATTCATGCAAGTATTAATTGATCCAAACGAGTTTTCAATTGTTCAAAATAAAATGTTTGCCAGTTTTAATAATGTAAATACAAATATCTTATGGTTAGCTTTAGTAGGAATATTTTTAGCAATAGTTTATACATATAAGAATTTGAACTCTTTAGATGTTTTGTCTTTAGGTAGAGATAATGCCATTAATCTTGGAGTAGATTATGATGGAACTGTAAAAAAAATGCTGATAGTTATTTCTATATTAGTGTCTGTATCTACAGCTTTGGTTGGACCTATAACTTTTCTAGGATTATTAGTTGTAAATATTACTAGAGAATTTTTTAAGACTTATAAACACAAATATTTAATTATAGGCTCTATGTTAGTTAGTTCAATTGCTCTTGTAGGAGGACAACTTCTTGCTGAAAGGGTAACAAATTTCAGTACTCCCATATCAGTAATTATTAACTTTGCTGGTGGTACTTACTTTATATTTTTATTATTAAAGGAGAGTAAGATATGATAGAAATAAAAAATGTAGTTAAGCAATATGGCAGTAAAAGTGTTGTGGATAATGTAAGTGTTAAGATAGAAAGAGGTAAAATTACTTCATTTATCGGACCAAATGGAGCTGGTAAAAGTACTTTGTTATCCATAGCTAGTAGAATTATAAGTAAAAATGAAGGCGAAGTATTTATTGACGGTAAAGAAATTAGTCAGTGGAGCAATGATGAACTTTCTAAAAAAATCTCTATATTAAAACAAACTAATCATATTAATATAAGACTTACTATTAGAGAATTAGTCAGCTTTGGTCGCTTCCCATATTCTAAGGGAAAACTAACTGCTGAAGATTGGAAATATGTAGATGACGCTTTGGCTTACATGGCTCTTAATGATATTCAAGATAAATATCTAGATGAGCTTAGTGGAGGTCAAAGGCAAAGGGCTTATATTGCTATGGTTATAGCTCAAAATACAGAATATATTCTACTAGATGAGCCTCTTAACAACCTAGACATGAAGCATTCTGTAGATATTATGAAAATACTAAGACAGCTGGTAGATGATTTGGGCAAAACAGTTGTTATAGTTATACATGATATTAATTTTGCCTCTTGCTATTCAGATTATATTATAGCTTTAAATGATGGCAAAATAGCTAAAGAGGGGGTGGTTAATGATATTATATCTAAAGATGTATTAGAAGAAATATATGATATGAAATTTAGTATCCAAGATATAGAAAACTATAGGATATGTGTTTATTACTAGAATAAAAAATATTATGAGGTGGAAAATATGAAAAAAACAAAAAGTTTACTTATTTTAGTCTTAGTAATTGTTGCTGCTTTAACTCTTACTGCTTGCAACTCTAAAAAAACTCCTGAAGACATTGTAGTCGATTCTCAGAATAAAGAAAATGTACAAACTCCAAATAAAAACGCTGAAGAACCTTCTACTATAACTATTACCCATCAGCTAGGAGAAACTGTTGTTAATAAAAAACCTGAAAAAGTAATTGTATTTGACTATGCAACTTTAGATTCCTTAGATAAACTTGGAGTGGAAATTATAGGACTTCCAAAGTCTAACATTCCAACGTTTCTTGAAAAATTTAATGATGAAAAATACGAAGATGTAGGGACATTATTTGAACCCAATTTTGAAAAAATTTTTGAGCTTGAGCCAGATGTAATTTTTGTATCTGGTAGACAAGCAGAAGTATACGATGAACTGGCTAAAATAGCTCCTACTGTATTTTTAAACATTGATGGCGCTAACTATATGAAGTCATTTACCGATAATGTTAAAGTTTTAGGTGAAATCTTTGGAAAAGAAGATCTAGTGGAAAAAGAACTTGCCTCCATTAATGAAGCTGTTCAAGCTTTAAATAAGGCTGTTACAGAAGATGAAAAAAATGCTCTTATAGTTATGGCTAACGATGGCGCTATAAGCGTTTATGGTGAAGGTTCTCGATTTGGTATAATACATGGTGATTTTGGATTTATACCTATAGATAAAAATATACCCGCAGATAATCATGGTGATAAAGTTACCTTTGAATATATATTAGAAAAAGATCCTCAATATATTCTAATTATTGATAGAGCTGCTACTACTGGTGGCAGTACATCAGCAGAACAAATTTTTGATAATGATATTATTAAGCAAACTCAGGCTTATAAAAATGATAAAATAATATATCTTAGCTCACAAGTTTGGTATGTGGCTTCTGGCGGATTAACTGGAACAATGACAATGATAGAAGACATACAATCTGGACTATAAAATTTCATCTATAAATATAGATAAAAACTCATTTCTGATAAAACTTTAAATAAGGCTTATCTAGAAATGAGTTTTTTATACTCACTATTTATTAATTAATAGCTTTTTTCATTCATAGAACTTTATAATTTATTTAACATAATATATATTAAATAAATTATAAAGGTGGAGATAATATGGAATGTATTAATAGGTGCCAATTGAATCTAATGAATGAGTTTCGTATGTTATGGGAACAGCATAGTGCTTGGACTAGAATGGCAATTACAAGTATTGTCTTTAATTTACCTGATGAAAAATATACTGTCAACCGTCTTCTTCGAAATCCTTTGGATTTTGGTGAAGCATTAAAGCCATTTTATGGAGATATCATAGCCACTAATTTTGCTGAATTACTTACAAAGCATCTCACTTTAGCTGCTGATCTTGTTAAAGCGGTTATAGCTGGTGATAATAAAAAAGCAGAAGAACTTGAAAAAAACTGGTATAAAAATGCAGAGGAAATAGCAACCTTACTCGGTACTATTAATCCTTTTTGGTCTGAAGAAGAATGGAGAAGAATGTTATTTGAACATTTAAATTTCGTAAAAACCGAAGCCCTTGATATGATTAATAAAGACTACGAAGCAAGTATAGAAACATATGATAAGCTTGAAATCCAAGCCTTAGAAATGGCAGACGTAATGAGTAATGGAATAATCAAACAGTTTCCATGTAAATTTTATTGCTAATCTAATTAGTTCCTTATTATAAAGCCTATTGCCAAGGCTATATAATTCCTATATAGCCTTGGCAATCTAAGTTTAAGGAATAATTTATCACTTTTATCAAATTAAATATTTTTAGTCTAAGTTTATTAACCATACTAAATATTTATATTTTCTATAAAATTCCTCCCCACTTTTCAAATCTGTTATATTAATAAAATTTTCCACTTTCACACCTTCCTTAATAATCTAACTGATAGCTATCATTTCATATAACTATACCAATTCAAATCCCAAAAGGTTACAAAAATTAAATTATCCTATTTCTAATATTTAAAATTCCGATTTCTTTTATCTATTTTGCTTTGCTCATTGAGAAGTTTAGCATATGCATTATAAATCAATCTCTGTTTATCTGTAGAAACACCTGTTATAAAATATTGAAAAATTTTAAGCCATTTTTCAAAACTTAAGTTGACTGGGCTATCAGTAATTTGGAATCCTATATCTTGAGAAAGCCGTTTAAGTTGCTTAAAGGAAAAAATATTCTTAGTTTTTTCCTTTAAGTTATTACCACTACTGCTAAAAATATATGCAATAAAATTATTATACAAATCTGAGCTATTTTCATCTATTAAAATATTTTTTCTCTTTTTTATATGAAGAAAAACACTATTAACTTTTGGAACAGGAGTAAAATCCGTTTTTCTAAATCTATGGATAATTTTGAATTCAAAGTATGGTTTAAGAAGTAAAGATCTCATACTTTCTCTATTATATGGATTGCCAGCATATTTTCTAGCTGCCTCCTCTTGAATAATAATATATATCTTCAGGAGGATTAGAAAAAGATGTTAATTTAAGCAAGATTTTTGCTGTAATATTATATGGAATATTTGAAAAAACCTTGTATTTATATTTTTCTAGCAAGTTAAACTCTAGAAAATCTCCATATATAATTTCAACATTTTCTACATTTAAAAATCTACTTTTAAGTTCCTCATATAAATGAACATCATATTCTATTCCATATATTCTTTTAACTCTTACAGCTAGCTCATTTGTAATAATTCCTTTACCTGGTCCAATCTCAATTATTATGTCATTTTTATCTATGTTGCTTTTTTTTATTAAATCTACTACCAATTTTCTGTTATAAAGAAAGTTCTGTGTATCCTGTATTTTAATCATAAATCCACCGCCATTCATAAATTTAAATAATGATCAAATGTGGATTCTTGTATATCTCTTCTATAAATAAATTTTCAAAAAACAAAAAAGCTATAAATAAACTACTCATTTATAGCTTTTGATATTTCCATATCTATAGATCAAACAAATACAAAAATACCCTGTTTCTTGAACAAGGTATAAACTCAATATAAAGCTGCATGAATGTTCATTACAAGAATCCATTAAAATAAGGTACAAATAACAAGCCTATTTCCTAGGCAATTATACCTTAAAAATATCTAATTGTTTTTATCTAACAATTAAAAAACGAATTCTTATAGAACTAATACCCACTTGCAACTCTCCTTTCAAGATCTTTAATTGATTATATCATGGATATATTTATTTATCAATAAATCCTAGGTCATTTATATTAATTTTAGTATGAATCAAGTAAATCCTTTCAATACAAATTTTAATATTAATCTATAAGGATTAGTTATAAATTTTATCTATATTTAATCTATATCGTATAGTTCTTATCTATAATAAGATACTATTCATAAGGAGGTGATTGATATGGAAATGAGATTCATAAATGGTGAAGAGTATATAGTTATTAATAGAAGTACGGGTGAAGTAAATTACTGAGTTCCTGACGAAAAAGGCTATTTCTCTAAATGAACTGAGAGGCCATCTGCCGTTGGCAGAAAATAAATTTATATAACTAATTAAGAAAGGACTATTGATGTATTCAATGGTCCCTTCTTAATTAGTAAAATTTGAATAATTTGTATTATATAAGTAAAAGATATATATTAAATAATTGATAAGATGGAGGAAAATATGATTATAAATAATAAAAGGTATTTTGAAAAGCAACCCATTTCCTATTGGTTAACATCTGCATTTATGACTAATTATCCTGCTTTAGAAGAGGATATAACTGTAGACATTGCAATAGTTGGCGGTGGATTGGCGGGAATTCAATGTGCATATCAATTAGAAAAAGAAGGATTCAAAATTGCTGTTCTTGAGGCGAATCATATAGGTCATGGTGCCACAGGACATACAACAGCCAAAATTACTTCACAGCACAGTCTTATTTATGATAAAATTCAAAATCAACTGGGATCAGAACTAGCAAAACAATATGCTACTGCAAACGAAACTGCTATTCATGAAATTAAAAAAATTGCAGAAGAAAATAATATAGATTGCGAATATATTTCTCAATCCTCATTTGTATATACACAGCAAGATGAGTACATACAAAAAATCCATGATGAAGTCAAAGCAGCCTCAAGTCTAGGTATAAAAGCCTCCTATATAGAAAACATACCTTTTCCCATTCCCATTAAGGGAGCTGTTCGATTTGATAATCAGGCTCAATTTCATCCCCTTAAGTATTTATTTTCTTTAGCAGAGATTATTCATGATAAGGGAGTTCAGATATATGAACAAACTAGAATCGTAGATATTGAGGAAAGCGACAATTATGTAATTGTAACTTCCCATGGGAAAAAAATCACTGCTGAAAAAGTAATTATTGCGTCTCACTATCCTTTTTATAATAAGCACGGAATGTACTTCGCAAGAATTTATACTTCCAGAACTTATATTGTAGGAATTAGAGCAAAAGAAAAATATCCAGGTGGAATGTATATAAACGCAGAAAAACCTACTCGTTCCCTGAGACATCAAAATATACCAGGAGGTGAACTTATACTAGTGGTTGGAGACGAACACAAAACTGGTCAAGGTGAAGATATGAACAAACATTACGGAGCATTAATAGACTTTGCAAGTGAGGTATTTACTATAGAAGATGTTCCATTTCGATGGTCTACTCAGGATTGCATGACTTTAGATGGTATACCCTATATAGGAAAATTCACTTCAAATACGTCTAACCTATATGTAGCCACTGGATTCCAAAAATGGGGAATGACAAACAGTACAGTCTCCTCCTTAATCCTTAAGGATTTGATTATAAAAGGTGAAAGCCCATGGCAAGATGTATATGATCCATCACGTAAAACCATTGCTGCATCTACAAAAAATTTTATTGTTCAGAATGCTGACGTTGCAAAACATCTAGTAAAGGGAAAACTTTCATCATTAGATAAAGATATCGATATCCAAAATGGAGAAGGAAAAGTCTTAGAAATAGATGGAAATAGGGTTGGAGCCTATAGAGATGAGGAAGGTAAGCTTTACTTAGTAAATACTACTTGCACACATATGGGATGCGAATTAAACTGGAATTCTGCTGAAAGATCCTGGGATTGTCCTTGCCATGGTTCAAGATTTTCCTATCAAGGGGATATATTAGAAGGTCCATCAGTAAGCCCTCTAAAAGTTGGTCATGATGTAAATACTATCGAAAAATTATTTAAAGATGATTTTTAGAAATATAAGAAAAGCTTCTAAAATCACATTAGAGGTAGCTTTTCTTGGCCATTGCATAAGCGATTTGCACAAGATCAAAGATTTTGGCAATCTGCTTAAAACTCATTTACAGAAAGTTCTTTATGCTAAAACATTGAAAGTAGAACTTTCCTATTCGTTATAGAAATAAGCTCAGATTTATAAATCTGAGCTTATTCTTATATAGTAATCTTGTTGCTCCATTTTCCACATCTATCTCCGAAGCAGCCAATATCACTATTATTCTCATTGATTGTAACCACTTCACATAGGTTTGAACATCCCTTACATTCAAAACTTGTAGAGATAAATTTATTCTCGGCAAGATCAAGACCTCTGAAATTAGTTTTTCCATTTTTTTCAGCGACCTCTTTCCCTATTATTGCAGCACCTATTGAACCCATAACATTATAATGCTCTGGAACAAATATCTCGAAACCTAAAGCATTTTCAAAGGCTGCTTTTATACCCTTATTGGCAGCAACTCCTCCTTGAAAAAATACTTTAGGCACGATTTCTTTACCCTTTCCAATGTTATTAAGATAATTTCTAACTAAAGCATCGGAAAGTCCCCTTATTATATCAGATTTATTATATCCTAACTGTTGCTTATGTATCATATCTGACTCAGCAAAAACTGCACATCTTCCAGCAATTCTCACAGCTGTATTTGATTTTAAAGCATAATCACCAAATTCTTCAATTGGAATATCAAGTCTTTCTGCCTGCCTATCAATAAATGAACCTGTACCTGCTGCACAGACAGTATTCATTCCAAAGTCAGACACTACTCCATTCCTTAGAATAATAATTTTTGAATCCTGCCCCCCAATTTCTATTATTGTCCTTACATCTTTATCTATTTCAAGGGCTGCAACTGCATGGGTTGTTATTTCATTCTTTACTGCATCAGCTCCTATTAGTGTGGCAGCTATATGTCTACCACTTCCTGTAGTTCCAGCTCCGCCAATTTTAATTCCATCATATTTGTCCTTTAAAATCTTTAGACCATTCTGAACAGCCTCTATTGGGCTTCCCTTAGTTCTTAAATAAATTTTCTCTATTACATTCATTTTGTTATCTAAAATCACGATATTAGTACTTACTGAACCTACATCAACTCCAAGATAATGCATCTTTCTTTCTCCTTTCAAGCAAATCTACAAATGCTTCAATCCTAGTAACAAATCCAGCTTCACCAGTCATTTCATCAACTACAAGAGACATTATAGGAAAATCTTTATCCTTTGATATTGTAGGTAATATTGCTTTCGAAACAATCTCAGGCATACATCCCATTGGAAATATTTGAATAGCCCCATCCAATCCTTCTTCATGAGCTAAAACTGTCTCACCAACACATTCTCTTGCATGACCTCCAATACCAAGGTGAAGATATTCTTTTGCTCCTTTTTTTATATCAAGTGAATTTAATTTGGTCGGAACTAATGCCATATCTTTAACCCACCAACTAGGGGTTAATCTTCTCTTAGTAGAAACCCCGTAATCCATTAACTTATCTTCAATAAATAAATTTGAAAATGGTTCAATTACAGTATAGATTTCACCTATTATAGCTATTTTAATAGGATTTTTACTTTTATCTATCTCTATATTATTAATATTGTTTTTATAATCTTCTAGTAATTTAATCATTTCTTTAGGGTCATTACATTTTAATGCCTCTCTCTTACAGCTATTTAATATCCTCTTACATTCACCCTTTACCTTTTCATAACCTGCAAGATAATGAGCCTTTGATTCTATTTCATCAATTAAATTCACCACCTTTATTGCATCACTCAGAGCCTTTAACTTTTGATATTTTGACTTACTACTTTTTGAAGATAATTTATTTATTCTATTATATAATTCTTTAATTCCTATATCTTTTGGAGCATCAATTATTATAAAATCTAAATTATACTCAAGTTTATTCAATAAATTTATTTGTAACTCACAGTATTCTCCAAATCTACATGGACCACAGCTCCCTGGAATTAGTACTGTATTTGCCCCTTTTTCAATTGCTTGTATATAATTCCCTATCATTATTTTAAAAGGCAAACACATTTCTTCTGGAGAATGTAATGAACCAATTTCAAGAGCCTCCTTATTATTAAATGGTGGCATTATATACTCTATTTCAAGACCATCAAATAGTGCTTTAGCAGCTAAATATACATTACCTAAATGTGGCGCTGTTATTTTCATATTAATGACTCCTTTCCAACATATCTACAAATGCTTCTACCCTTGTATCAAGACCTGCCTCACCAGTATGCTCATCTACCTTCAATATCATGAAAGGAAAATTCCCTATTTTATCTTTAATCAGTTCAATTACTACAGAATCTATTCCACATGCAAAGGAAGATATATATATAATTCCATCTACCATCTTTTCTCTAGTTGCATATGCTGTAAAACCATAGGAATTTCTGGCAAATGTCCAAAAAGGTCTTTTATATAGATTTTTAACTTCCATGTCTATTGATTCATCATCAACATGTTCTTCTGTTATAACACCTACACCTAATTCATTAAGTTTTTGAACTACATTCATATTGATAAAATTGTCATAAATATTATATGGGTGACCTACTAAAGCAACTCTTAATTTATAATTCTCATCTTTTATACCTTGTTTGTAATTTTTTTGCTCATCTAATGCCTTATCAAATGCCTTTCTTATTCTGGAACTATCCTTTGTTATTTTACTTCCTGCTTCTTCAGCCCAGCTATAAAGTCTTCTTTTTGATATAGCATAAATAGGCTCTGTAATAGTTTCAGGAATATCAGGTATACTATTTAAGATCATTTCAGGAAGTCCACAAAACTTTGGACATATATATTCTCTTTTTCTAACCTGCATTATTCTAGGAATTACAATAATGTCAGATTTATCCTTCAATGAAGAAACATGCCCATGAAATATCTTAACTGGAAGACAAGCTTCATCTACTGAATATTTAATACCTTCATCTAATATCTTTTTATTAGTATCAGATGAAGTAATTATTTCAGCTCCTAGTTCAGAAAAAAATGTTTGTAAAAAAGGATGATATGTATAATACAATAGCCCCTTAGGAATTCCTACTTTCATATTTACCTTGTATGATATAGTCAACGACTAAAATCATACTCTCCTTTCTTTTTTATTATAATTATCCGCTATAATTAAACTAGACACTGTGGACTTTTAATTTGACCTTATAGCTTGACTATT
>NZ_JAHLOH010000057.1:0-16970 GCF_018917285.1 Tissierella carlieri
AGAAGCTTGGATGGATGAGTCCTGTAGAATACAGACTTAGCCTTTCGGCTGCATAAAAAATAGCGTAGCAGTTCACAAAACTACTACGCTACAAAGTCTAACTTATTGGGGTCACATCAGTTTAATATATAGGTGCTTTTTTATTTTAATTTAAACTATTTTAGTATTTTGATATTATTGAATAATAAAATTTGGAAATTTTATGAAAAGCGAAATGACTAATATTGACATCATACTAAAAAAGATTTACTATTATATATATCATAGTAAAATGAGGTGTTGAAAATGAAATTGATTTATGAAGCTATTTCTTGGATTGAACAAAATCATAAGAATAGTTCCCCGTTTTTTAATCAAAGAGATAAAGCTATGAGCATTATAAGACGCTATATTATGTGGCTATGGATTAATGAAATTGAATTAGATTTTTCGAGTGAAAAAAGAAAGAAGTATTTAGAAGAATGTTATATACAAGCAGAAGGAGATATCTTAGCTGGAATTTTAAATCTAGACATAGAACAAGAGGATAAGGCAAGGTTTATTTACTTTCTTTATTTGAGTGATGAAGAAAAACAAGAATTAATTGAATCCATAGAAGAAGCAAAAGAGGAGGTAAAAAGAATTTACCATGAAGAGAAGGTTAACTACCATAATAATGAAAAGAACATATTAGAGCAATTGAAAAATCCTAAATATATGAATCAATTAGTAAATCTTCGTTTTCAATCGGAAGTAAAGGTTATTCCATATGTAAGTCTAATAGATAAAGACTCTATGAAATTGCATTATCAACAAAATCGTGGTGTTTTGTTGATAATAGGACATGAATATAATATAAAAAATGATATCTTCATGTATAGTCACAAGTCGAGCCTAGAAAAGTTTAAAGCATTAGGAGATGATACAAGGCTTAAAATAGTAGAATCAATTATAGAAGAACCTAAGACTGCATCTGAATTATCTTCACTATTAAACTTAACAATACCAACAATAGCTCACCATTTAAAGGTACTAGTTTTAGCAGGAATTATTTCTACTTGTGTAAATACTGAAGAAACAGCTAAAGTAACCTACGAATTATATTATCCTGGAATAGAAAATCTCATTGCTAACTTAAACAAGTTGATGCTAGGAGGGATAAGATGAATTTAGTAAAGCAACACAAGTCATTTCTTATATTATTACTGTCATTGATACTCTTAAATTCTACAGCTATAATGATGACTCCTATACTTTTGAATCAATGGATTAATCAAGATATAAATATAGGGATTAGGCAAGTAGGGAGCATAGCAATATTATTAGTATTTTCTTATATTATCCAAATTATATTGATTTATTTAAGAGAAAAATTTGCATTAAATTTTAATATCCATCAAGCTACTAGTTTAACTAAGAAATTTTTCGGTTTAACTTATGATGATATTAATACAAAAGGGCCAACATATTATCTAGAAAGAATAGCTATTAGTGTCAATAGTTTATATATCTATTTAACAGATGGATTTGTGCAGATGGTAGTAAATGTAATTATTGTCTGTGCAATTATTGTCCTAGTACTTACTTTCAATCAGCTGTTAGCAGTTATTCTTCTGGGACTATTGCCTATTAATTATTTTGGCTACAGATCATTGAATAAAGAATTGCAGAAGAGATCAAAGGTTATGCAAGAAGAAACTTCTAGTGGCTGGAAAGATATATTAAATTTATGCAAGGAAACAGATTATATAAAACAACTAGCTACAAAGGATGCCTTGCTAGAAACAATGAAGGAACCTTTTACAAGAATTTACAGCTCTATTGCAAAAGTCAATAGTTTCGCTCAAGGGATAAGTGCTACTCTATGTTCTTTTAATGAGCTGATGAAAAATTTAATGATTCTTTTGTTAGCTTATGGAGTAATTGTTAATGGTGAGAGTCCGCTGTCTATTGTCTTATTTAGCATTATATTACCATTGTATTTTAATGTAATAAATGGAATAACTAATGCTAATTTAGCTTCAAGAGATTTAAAGGAAAGCTCTCGATTTATAGAATATTTAGATGAAAATCAAGAAAATAGTGGTACAAAAATAATATCTTCAATAGAGAAGATAGAATTTAATATTAAGAACTTGTCTATAGGAAATCAAACCCTAAAATCAAATATTCAAGGTATTTTTGAAAAAGGGGATATTGTATCAGTAAATGGAGATTCAGGTACAGGAAAGTCAACTTTGATGAAACTATTACCCAAATTTAGAGTAACTGATACTGTTCTTATTAATAGTATAGATATTAGAGATATTAGTAATGAGAGTTTAAGAAAGCAATTAGTCTATATGTCTCAGGAAGTTCCAATAGTGACAGGTACATTAAGAGATAATTTATTCTTAGGGAGAGCTTATAATGATAAAGAAATTAACCAATTAATAAAACTTCCAATTTTACAGTCAATTTTATCTAATAAATCATTAGATACAGTAATTGAAGAAAATGGAGCAAATCTTTCTGGTGGAGAGAAGCAGAAGATTGCATTAAGTAGAGTAATTTTTAATGAGGCTGATGTATTTGTTTTGGATGAAATAACTAGCAATATTGATAAGGAAACAGCAGGAGAAATTTATAAGACTATCATGTCAATAAATGAGGACAAGATTACTTTCATTATATCTCACGATAAGATGCATCTTCCATATTGTAATAAGGTTATTGATTTACAATGATATATCAATTCTCCCAGCTATTTACTTCACATTATTTTCCATCTATAATAGATATAAGTAGATTTTTAACATAAATTGTTAGCATTAGCTTTATGATTGGAGGAGGAATTAAATTGAGTATTGATGTACAAAAGATTTTAGGTAGTATGAAAAAATATTTGGATATACCTAGTCCAACTGGGAATACAAAGGAAGCTATATTAGAAATTCAGAAGGATTTGGAAGAATTAGGATTAAGTACTAAAATGACTAATACAGGAGCTTTAATCGCAACTTTAAAGGGACAGAATGATAATGATCATGTGTTGATATCGGCCCATATGGATACCTTAGGTGGAATGGTCAAGGAAATAACTAATGATGGTAAGTTAAGGTATACTAGAATTGGTGGTGGTAGCTGGTCTGCGGTGGAGGGAGAAAATTGTCATATAATAACAAGAAAAGGTAAAAAGATTCGAGGATCTATAATTCCAAAGATGGCCTCTACGCATATATATGGACAAGAGAAAGCAAGTGTAGTTAGAGATCAAACTAATATGTTTGTTAGAATAGACGAAATAGTGAGGTCAAAGAAAGATGTACTAGACTTAGGCATTAGAGTAGGGGATTATATTGCTATGGATACTAGAACTGAAATAACAGAATCTGGATTTGTAAAATCAAGATATTTAGATAATAAGTTAGCAGTAGCTATAGTATTAGAAATATGCAGATACTTCAAAGAAAACTCTTTAATACCAAAGCATACTACATATTTTTACATTAGTAATTATGAAGAGGCAGGTCATGGAGTTTCTTTTATTCCAGAAAAGACAAAGGAAATGATAGCAATAGATGTGGGAATAGTAGGTGAAGGGCAAGAATCTAATGAGTTCAGTGTAAGTATTGCAGCAAAAGATAAAAAAAGTCCATATGATTATGAATTCAGAAATAGACTTGTAGACATAGCGGAAGAAAATAATATAGATTATGTTGTTGATGTGTATAATTTTTATAGTTCCGATGCCAGCCAATGTATGTTACAGGGGAAAGATGCAATTTTTGCTGCTTTAGGACCAGCTGTAGATGCATCACATCATTATGAAAGAACTCATATTAAGTCTATAATAAATACAACAAATCTATTGATTAAGTATTTAATCTAGAAAACATAATACATATGGAAATACGTCATTAATAGTATTATCTCTAGACAATGGAATATTAATATGGTACTATATCAATAATAGAATGAAAGGGGTGCATCGATGATTACATTTCTTGCTAAATAATGAATTAAATAAGTACAACTATTATCTTTGCTTTGAGCAGAGGCAAGTTTTGTTGTGCAGATTTAGCGAGAAATCTCATTCAATATGTTGCATTAACTTTATCATTAATGATAATTAGAAGATTATTTTTGTATTTTAAGTTGAGAGTTTCCTGCTCTCAACTTTTTTGATTGCAGATTCTCGCTAATAATTTGATTATGAAGGGAGAATTTAAAATGGCGTTAATTGATATTCGTAACTTAACATTTGAGTACCCAGGAAGTGTAGAACCTATTTTTAAAGACCTAAATTTACAATTAGATACAGAATGGAAATTAGGTTTTATAGGTAGAAATGGATATGGTAAAACAACTTTTTTAAAACTTTTGATGGATAAATATTCTTATGAAGGATTAATTATTAAACCAATTCCAATGTTTTATTTTCCTTTTTCTATTGAAGAGTATGATCTTATGACTTTAGAATTATTAGATGCTTTGCAACCAGATTTGGAATTATGGAAATTGCAAAGAGAAATGAATTTATTGGAAGTAGATGAAGATACTCTTTATCGTTCATTTTCCACATTAAGTGGAGGTGAACAAACAAAAATATTATTGGCCTTACTATTTGCAGAGGAAGAAAGGTTTTTATTAATAGATGAGCCTACCAATCATTTAGATACTCATGGTAGAGAAGTAGTAGCAAAATATTTGCAGAAGAAGAAGGGATTTATACTGGTATCTCACGATAGGGATTTCATTAATAATATAGTAGATCATATACTAACAATAGAGAAGAGTAAGATCGTTCTTCAGAAAGGAACCTATGATACTTGGGAGAAAAATAAGAATTTAGAAGATCAATATGAGCTAGAACAAAATCAGAAATTAAGAAAAGAAATTAGGAGATTAAAACAATCAGCAAGGGAAAAGGCTATTTGGTCAGATAAAGTTGAGGATACTAAAATTGGAGATGGACCTTGTGATAGAGGTTATATAGGTCATATGGCAGCAAAGATGATGAAGCGTTCCAAAACTATAGAAAAAAGATATGAGAAAGCTATAGAAGAAAAAAATAAACTACTAAAAAATATAGAAACTATAGAGCCTTTACAAATGAATGTAATTGAACATCATGCGAAATACTATATAAGAGCAGAAGATTTTACAATTGCGTATGAGAATAACAATATTTTTAAGCCTATAGAATTTACAATAGAAAGCGGAGACTGTATTGTATTTCGGGGTGATAATGGAACAGGTAAAAGTAGCATAATAAAGGCAATATTAGGAGAGGAAGTTCCTTGGAAAGGTAAGCTTGAGATTTCTAAGGGGATTACTATTTCTTATGTTCCACAGAGATTTTCTTTTATTAGTGGAAATATAGATGAGCTTGTTCATGAAGAAAAATTAGATAAAACAAAATTTTTAACTATGTTGAGAAAGTTGGGATTTTCACGAGGTCAATTTGAAATTCCTATTGAAAATTTAAGTATGGGACAAAAGAAGAAAATATTTTTAGCTAAATCCATGTGTGAAGAAGCAAATTTATTTATTTGGGATGAGCCACTTAATTATATTGATGTAATTTCAAGAATTCAAATTGAGAATATGATTTTAGAATATTCCCCAACTATGATTTTAGTGGAGCACGATAAAAGGTTTATAGATAAAGTAGCTACTGATATTATAGAACTATAAATACAGTAACAAAGTTCAAACTTATAATTTTATTAACAAATAATTTTTATTGAAAGCGGAGAATAAAAAATACTTTTATACAGAATAAAGAAAGGATGTCTAATAGATTGTTATGTTATAGACATCCTTTAATCTATACTAAAAGATATATAAATATAAGGTATAAAAAGATTATAGAATATGTTATTGGTGGTATTCTGATTCCTATATTTAAATTTATCTAAATTATGGTTTCTAAAATATCATTGATAAAGAAATAAACCTATAATACCTGTTAGAATAATAATAGAGATTGGATTTATTTTATACTTTCTTAGTAAAAATAAAGAAATAATGAATACAAAGATAGCAGTAATATTAAAATTAAGCACTTTAACATCAGGCCATTGGGAGCCCCAAAAGGTAATTAAAAGGATGGTAGATGTAGAGGCAATAATAAGTCCAACAGAAATTGAACGTAGTCCTTTCAATATACTGGAAATGATATCTATATCTTTATGTTTCTTGAAGAACTTGTATAAGATAATAGAAAGAATAAACCCAGATATAATACATCCTAAGGTAGCTACTATAGCTCCAAATATACCTGCAATACGCATTCCTACAAAAGTTGAAGCATTAACTGCTAAGGGACCAGGTGTCATTTGGGAGATTGTAATAATATCAGTGAATTCTTTCAAAGTAAGCCAATGATGCAAGTCAACTACTTGTTCCTGTATTAATGGTATTGTAGCATAACCTCCACCGATACTGAATAGACCAATCTGTAAAAAACTAACTAACAAAATAACTATATTTTTAGTCATATCTCGCCCCTCCTTTTTTGGTTTTCAAATAAGTCTGTATAAAACATAGAAATGAACAGAAAATAATAATTAAAATAACATTAATATTTAAAAAGAAGCTAGCAAAAAATGAAGCAGGGACGATTAATGTTAACAACCAATTTTTTTCATCTAAAATTCCTTTACTCATATCAATGAGTAAATCCACGATAGTAGCGGCAACACCTGCCTCCATTCCTTTTAGGATAGAAGAAATAATTATATTATCTCGAAATATGTTATAACAAGAAGAGATAACAGATAAAATAAGTAAAGGGGGTAGAACTGCTCCGATACAACAGATGATTGCACCTATAATTCCAGCAATACGATAACCTACTAATACAGAAATATTAACTGCAATTGCACCAGGTGTTGATTGGGAAATGGCTGCCATATCTAATAGCTCCTGTTCATTAATTAATTTTAATTTATTTACGAAGTATTTCTGTATCATAGGTATAACAACATATCCACCTCCAAAGGTAAATGCACTTATAGAAAACATTATTTTAAATAATGAAAAATAAAGTTTTAGCTTATTAGATTTCATAATAATAAAATTCTCCTTTATATATAAATTATAGACCTTCTATATTATATCCTATGGAAATATCATAAGTAAAATAGTATAATATTATGATAAACATAACTAATTAATAATGAGAGGGATTTATATGAATTTGAGACATTTGCGTATATTTAAAGCTGTATGCGAAGAAGAGAGTATTACAAAGGCATCTGAAAAGTTGTTTATGACGCAGCCGGCAGTTTCTCATGCAATCAATGAACTAGAATCCTACTTAGGCATTTGTCTATTTGATAGAATTTCTAGAAGACTTTATCTAAATGAAACAGGTAAATTATTTTTAGCAAAGGTAATAAGGCTTTTAGATTTGTACGATGATTTGGAACAAAACTCTAAAGAATTAGAGGATAATGCAACTATCAAGATTGGGTCAAGCATAACTATTGCGAGCTTTATCTTACCTAAGGTAATAGCAAATTTCGAAGCGGTTTGCAAGAATACTTCCACAAAGGTTATAATTGATAATGCTAGAAATATCGAAAATATGCTGCTTAATAATGAAATTGATTTAGGATTGATTGAGGGGGTTATTTATAAGGAAGAATTAATAAAAATTCCATTTTCAAATTATGAGTCGGCAGTAATTTGTTCACCTCAACATAAATTTGCTCTAGAAAAATCGATAGATGTTAATTCATTAATAAAAGAAAGGTTATTACTGAGAGAAAAAGGCAGTGCTATTCGTGACGTTTTTGACAGTGCATTATTATTACATAACATAACTGTAAACCCAGAGTGGACCAGTGTAAATTCACAAGCTTTAATTTATGCAGTAAAACAAAATTTAGGAATAAGTGTACTTCCCAAAATATTAGTGGAAAGAGAACTTATCAATGGAGAGATTCTTGAAGTAAAAGTAAATGATTTAGAATTAGCAAGTGTAAATCACATTGTACTCCATAAAGATAAGATCCAAACTAAGAATTATAAAATACTAATTGAAATAATAAGGAATAAAGGAAATGATAAATAGATTATCTTTACTAAAACTTATTCATAAGATAGTCATACTTGGGAGGTTTTTGCCATCTTGAAAAAGTAGTTAACAAGGGAAAAAAGATAGGAATAGAGCCAAAGATAAATAGAGAATATTATTAATGGTATAGCAATTATTAATCATCCTAACTTTAAAATTATAAGCATATCTTGTATAATAGTATAATGTTGAAATATTTATAAGAAGGTCAGGGAATAAAATGAAAAGAATAAATGAGATTTTCAATGATTATGAGACAAAGGGCAATATAAATACTGCAATAGTAGAAGGAGTAGTCTTAAGAAAAGATGATAAGACATTGGAAATGAAAATTAGAACCGATAAATATATTGAAATTAGAGAAATCGAGGGACTTAATGATTTTATAAAGGAAAGATTTTCATTAAATGATTCTAAAATTATTGTAGAGTATGCTGAGGAAATTGATAAAATACCTATAGAAGAGGAATTAAGAGACATTATATTTGCTATGTCAGATAAATATCCTGTATTAAATGCAGTTAAAAACAATTGTGAATTTGAAGTATTTGAAAATACCATTAATTTAAATTTTAAAATTCCAGCATCAAATGTTTTAAGATCCATGGGTTATAATAGAAAAATCAGAAATACTATAAAAAAACTTTACGGAACAGAATATGAAATAAATTTTGTTGATAAAGTATGCAATGAAGAGTTCAAAAAGCTGCAAGAAGATGTATATTCAAATGAGATTATGCTAATTCAAAAAGAGGCTAAGATTACACAAAGTAACAATGATTTTAAATTTTCTAAAGAAACTGTAAAGAAACAGGAAATGAAAGTAGAAACTAATGGTAAAAAGAATGATCCATTCCTAATATTAGGTAGAAGTTCTAAAATTAAAGAAGCTATAACAAAGATCACTGACATTACACCATATGAAGGTAAGGTAGCTATAGAG
Organism: Tissierella carlieri; assembly: GCF_018917285.1. Taxonomy (NCBI): domain Bacteria; kingdom Bacillati; phylum Bacillota; class Tissierellia; order Tissierellales; family Tissierellaceae; genus Tissierella; species Tissierella carlieri. The sequence continues at coordinate 8,991 of NZ_JAHLOH010000057.1, forward strand.
GGTGAAATATCTAATATAGAATCTAGGGAGCTAAGAAGTGGGAAGATTTTAGTTTCTTTTGATTTATATGATGGGTCAAGTTCCATAACATGTAAGTCCTTTATAAAAGGTGATGATATTGAGGTATTAGATAAGATTAAAAAAGCCAAAGGTGTTAGACTTTCTGGGAATGCAGCTTATAGTAATTTTTCTGGCGAAGTTGAGATTATTGCTAATACTATAATAGAAACAGAAGGAATAAAGAAGGCTAAAAGAGATGATAACGCAGAGGTGAAGAGGGTAGAGCTTCATATGCATACACAAATGAGTCAGATGGATGCTATGACTAGTGCCACTGATTTAATTAATAGAGCCATGAGTTGGGGGATGAAATCCATTGCCATAACAGATCATGGAGTGGTGCAGGCCTTTCCTGAAGCACATAAGCTTTTAGGAAGAGATAATCCAGATATGAAAGTTATATATGGGGTAGAAGCCTACTTGGCACCAGATAAAAAGCCCTCTGTAACAAAACCTAAAGGACAGAGCATTAATACCACATATTGTGTACTTGATTTAGAGACCACAGGCTTTTCGGCAGTAACAGAAAAAATTACTGAAATAGGAATTATGAAACTAAAAGATGGAGTGGTAATAGATAAGTTTAGTACATTCGTAAATCCTGAAAAGTCTATTCCACAAAGGGTTGTGGAGGTTACCAATATAACTGATGATATGGTTAAAGATGCAGAAACTATAGATAAGATTTTTCCTAAAATGTTAGACTTTATTAACGGTAGTGTGTTAGTTGCACATAACGCTGATTTTGATATAAATTTTTTAAGACATAATGCAAAGGTATTGGGATATGAATTTGACTTTACATATATAGATACCTTATCCTTAGCTCGAGAAGTCTTTCCTGATTTTAAAAGCTATAAATTGGGAAGAATAGCTAAAAACCTTGGTATAAAGGTTGAAGTTGCCCATAGGGCATTAGACGATGTGGATACCACTGTAAAGGTGTTTAATATTATGCTTGAAAAGCTAAAGGAACTGGGAGCCGAAACCCTTGAGGATATAGATAGATATGCTTCTAGTGAGGAATCTAAGAAGGAGGAATATAAAAAGCTTAAAACTTATCATGCTATAATACTTGCAAAGAATTATATTGGCTTAAAGAATTTATATAAGCTTGTATCCTATTCTCATTTAGATTATTTTTATAAGAGACCACGTATTTTAAAGAGCCTCTATAAAAAATATTCTGAGGGATTAATTCTTGGCAGTGCATGTAGCGAAGGGGAAGTTTACCAATCAATACTTTTAGGAAAACCCGAGGAGGAAATTGAATCAATCGCAAAGGAATACGACTATTTAGAAATTCAGCCTTTAGGAAATAATGATTATTTAATAAGAAATGAACAAGTGGAAAATATAGAAAGCTTAAAAGAAATCAATAGAAAGATTGTACGTCTTGGAGAGAAATTAAATAAACCTGTAGTTGCTACTGGAGATGTTCACTTCTTAGATCCTGAGGATGAGATATATAGACGTATATTGGAAACAGGTCAAGGATATAAAGATGCAGACAATCAAGCTCCTTTGTATTTAAAGACTACAGAGGAAATGCTTAAGGAATTTTCATACCTAGGAAGGGAAAAGGCTTATGAGGTTGTGGTTACAAATACTAATATGATTTCTGATATGTGTGAACAAATTAGTCCCATTTCATCAGAAAAGGCCACACCACATATAGAGGGATGTGAGCAGACTATTCGAGATATTACTTATGGAAAGGCTCATGAGCTCTATGGAAATCCATTACCTGAAATTGTTCAAGAAAGGCTTGATAGGGAGTTAGATTCCATTATAAAGAATGGATTCTCAGTAATGTACATTATCGCACAAAAGCTGGTATGGAAATCCAATGAGGATGGTTACCTTGTAGGATCTAGAGGCTCCGTTGGCTCATCTATTGTAGCGTATATGACTGGTATAACGGAAGTAAATGCTCTACCACCTCATTATAGGTGTTCAAAATGTAAGCATTCAGATTTTACAGATTATGGCTATAAATTAGGCTTTGATTTACCTGATAAGCTATGTCCAGTTTGCGGAGAAAATTTAACTAAAGATGGAATAGATATACCTTTTGAAACCTTCTTAGGTTTTAATGGGGATAAAGAGCCAGATATAGATTTAAACTTCTCGGGAGAATATCAGGCAAAGGCTCATAGGTATACAGAAGTTATCTTTGGAAAGGGTACAACTTTTAAGGCAGGGACTATAGGTACCATTGCAGAAAAAACAGCCTTCGGCTATGTAAAAAAATATTTTGAGGAAAAAAGCATAACAGCAAATAAAGCAGAAATTCTTCGAATCTCAAAAGGTTGTACAGGTATTAAAAGAACTACAGGTCAGCATCCAGGGGGAATAATAGTTGTGCCAAAGGGACGAGAAATCTTTGAATTCTGTCCAGTTCAGCATCCTGCTGATGATCCAAATTCAGATATTATAACAACTCATTTTGATTATCACTCTATTGATGAGAATTTACTAAAACTGGATATATTAGGGCACGATGATCCGACAGTTATAAGAATGCTCCAAGATATTACTGGAGTAGACCCACAAAAGATACCTATGGATGATAAAAAGACCATGTCCATATTTTCATCTACGGAGGCTTTGGGAGTAACGCCAGAACAGATAAATTCCAAAGTAGGAACATTTGGTATTCCTGAATTTGGTACTAGATTTGTAAGGGGAATGCTCTTAGACACAATGCCAAAAACTTTTATGGATTTAATATGTATATCTGGACTTTCCCATGGTACCGACGTATGGCTGGGAAATGCTAAAGATTTAATTGATTCAGAAATAATTGTCAGTATAAGTGAAGCCGTATGTACTAGAGATGATATTATGGTTTATCTTATTAAAAAAGGCTTACCACCAAATACTGCCTTTAAGATAATGGAAACAGTTCGTAAGGGAAAGGCTTTAAAAGATCCAAAATGGCCAGAGTATGAGAATTTGATGAGGGAGTTTGATGTACCGGAATGGTATATTAATTCATGTAAAAAGATAAAGTATATGTTCCCTAAGGCCCATGCTGCAGCCTATGTAATGATGGCCTTCAGGATAGCATGGTTTAAGGTTTATATTCCTAAGGCGTATTATGCAGCATATTTTTCAATTAGAGCAAAAGCCTTTGATGCAGAATTTATGATATTTGGTAAAGAAAAGGTTAAGGAAAAGATGAAGGAAATTGAATTGTTGGGTAATGATGCTGCTCCTAAGGATAAGGACATGTACGATGACTTGGAATTGGTTTTGGAGATGTACGAAAGGGGAATTAAATTCCTGCCTATTGATTTATATAAATCTCATGCAACAAAATTTCTGGTTGAGGGAGAGTATTTAAGACCACCTATAAACAGTATCCCTGGAATGGGAACTGTCGCTGCTGAAGGTATATATAATGCAGCCCAGGAAGAACCTTTCAGCTCCATAGAAGATTTAAGGAAACGTGCTAAGATTGGAAATGCTGCGATAGACTCATTAAAAAAGTTTGATTGTTTAAAAGAACTTCCTGAAAGTGATCAAATAAGCTTTTTTGATGTAGGCTAACGACTCTGTTGTGTAGCAATTATATTAAAGTGAAAGATCATAAGCTTAACAATTAAGTTTATGGTCTTTTTATTTTATCTTAATATCCACCATCTCCATTGGGCATAATGCAAGAGGTAAAAAATACTTGCAAGGAAATAATGAATCGAGTAACATCTAGTGCAGATGAATGGAAAAATTTTCTTAACCTTTCTTCGAGAATATATAAATATAAATTTGACAATAAGATATTAATTTACGCTTAAAAACCAGATGCTACAGCAGTAGCAACTATTGAATTTTGGAATAGGAGAGTGGGAAGATATATAAATAAGGGTACAAGAAGTATTGCAGTATTTGATAAATCTAAATCTCCTTTAGTTTTAGAATATTTATTTGATGTATCAGATACAAACGGTCTTGATTACACACTACTAAATATATGGAAGTTAAATAGTGAAAATCATCAAGAACTAATGTTTGCTTTATCTAAAAAATGGGGTATAATAGAAGTAAGTTTAGAAAAATTAATCTCTAAACAAATTAAAGAGCTTTTAGCAAGTAATTATAAAATGTATTTAGAAGATGCACTAGAGGAATTAGAAAGCCTACCTGGTTATAATTATTCAACGCATAATCAATATATAAAAACTGTAGAAGATAGTATAAGATATATAGTATATTTAAGATGTAATCTAGATTTATCAGAACTTGATAATCTTTATACATTAGAAAATATATCTAATTTTAATACAAATAGAATGACATATGAGTTAGGATATGCTGCTAGTAGTATATCTGAAGAAATACTTAGAATGATAGAAAGAAAAGTTCAAGACATAATAAAACATATAAGGAGTGAAGAAAAAAATGAAGAAGCCATTAGTAGAATTAGAATACCAGGAGAAAGATGGAATAATGTATCCTGAAATAGAGGTGGAGAATATGCCGCTAGGAAAATACGGGATGATATTTCACAACTATCTGAAGGAAAACCACGAGAAGCGTTTCACTTGGCTGATGATGAACGGGGATCTAATGGACATATGCCGTCACGTGGAGAAGGAAGCGAAGGAGAAATTCAATCTACTAGAGAAACAATTACTGGAGAAAGATCCAATACCAAACCCAATGGATACATACGAAAGCCATCGTCACAGAGATATGATAAGAAGGGAAGCAGAGGAAATAGTGCTAAAGGAGATAGTTTACAAGGTCAGATAAGCTTTATACCTTTTGATAAATTAGAGTTACAATCAGAACATGATGGTGATTCTTTTTTTATGGTTGAAAAACATATAAAGGAAGAAATAATTAAATTGGTCCTATTATCTAGTACAGGATTTGAAGGGGGAAAAGAAAGAGTAAGTACTTTTTTCATAAATAATTTTGATAATAAAGATAGAAGTGAAATGTTAAAAAAGGAATATGGGCTTGGTGGTGTAAGCAGAAGTCTAGAAGATGGTGGGTATCTATATTGGAATACAATCTATGTGAAAGTGATAGAGATAAGGTATGAAGAGGAGGATCTAAGTTTTACAGAAACATTAAGCTGGAATAAAGTTGCAAATAAGATTCAAGAATTAATTGAGATCGGAGAGTATTTAGACGAAAAGGTTAAAAAATTAAGGGAAGTTGATAATAATATTGAGTTAATAGAAGATGAGGAAATAATTGAAGATATAACTTCATCTTTTGATATTGATGAGAAAATAGGAGAGATTAATGAAAAACAAAATCATATACCTATAATACAATAGAGGAATGACAAGAAGAGTTTCCATTTTGGAGCGTAGATACTGTAAAGAGAACATTAGCTAAGCTAAGGAAGATGAATATTCTTATTACTGGAAATTTTAATAAATTAAAAATGGATAGGACACTTTGGTATACTATTAATTATGAAGAGTTAGAAAAATTAAATGAAAAAGATAAAGAGAAAGAGGTAGATATAAAGAATGAAGCTGAAGATAGAGAGAAAAATGAACCTGTGAATAACTCTGAACAAGAGGAAGCTTTAACTAAGGAAGAAAATGAAAATCAGCTAGAAACATTGGGAAATGACAAAAGTGCAAAATGCCCTTACCAATACCAGAGATTTCTACAGAGATTTCAAATCAATCAGTCTATAGAGGATAAAGAAAATGAAAAAGACGGACATATAGACATACAATCTCAACAAATAAATTATTATAAAGAAATTATTAATAATTGTGAAGTAGATTATATAGATGAGAGATATAAAGATGCAGTAATTCATGCTATTAAATTGTTATTTTTAGACGCTGAAAGTAAAAATAGGATAAAGATAGGTGAAAACATAATTCCTACTGAAATAGTAAGAAATGATTTTAAAAGGTTAAATTTTTTCATAATAGAACATGCTCTGTATAAATTTAAAGAAGCTAGTAAAGAGATAAAAATAAAAAATACTGTAGCATATTTAAAAACTTGTATATATAATTCAATTCACCAAATGAATCTAGATACTGACAGTGAATTAAGATATGAAGGATTAATATAATAGTTAGATAATTAAATGAAATGGTTTAGTTTTTATTAGAAATTATTTTATAAGGATATTGAAAATAAAAAAACAAATGTAATAATATAAATTTTGATATTACAAGGGAGGGCAAAAAATATGGAAAAAGAAAGTAAACTTGGAGGATATATAATTGAAGATAATAAAGCATATTGTACTTTAAACGAAAGTTGCATTTATAAATCAAAGACTAAGATTAATAATAAGTACCCTTGCGATTATGCTGATACTGATATAGCTGCATATTATTTATATCATACAAAAGGGAGAATTTTGTATACTTATAAAATCAATCTTCTTTCTAAACTTCATATTTTCTTCATAATCTTTTTTTATAATGACTATAGCAAAAGAAATTTATTTTGTAAGACTTAAATTAAGGGAGGAAAAATATGAAAAATAGAGTATTAATATTAGTAGGTATTGCAATTATTTCAGTAGTTTCTGTAGGGGGATATGCTTTGGCTCAAGATACAAAATCAGTAAGATTAGGTAATTTGGCACCAGATGCCATAAGCGGGGAGTCATCAGTTAGATGGAATATTGATCATTGTGGAAATAGTGAAGAAATGATTGAAATCATGAAGGAAAATGGCTTCGAGGATATGGCTAAATGGATGGAAGAGGGTAACTATGAGGCAATGAAGGAATTTATGAACAATCTATCAGATGAAGATTATAAGAAAATGATTGATTTAATGAATCAAAATGATTATGCAGGCATGTCAAGAATGATGGAGTCCTTCGGAAAAGAAGGAATGATTAAGATGCATAACTCCATGATGGGAAATATGATGAATCGATTTCAAAGATAAGAATATTATAGCTTGTTGAAAAGTAATTAATATCTAATTGTTAAATACTAGTAAACAATAATTATATTTTAAAATTCTTATGAATTGGTAAAAATATAGTTATTATTTTTACCAATTTTAGTAGCTAGGAGAGAATATAATGAATGAAACTGAAAGAATAAGAAAAAGATACGACAGAGTGTCAAAAATTTATGATATATTTGAACAACCTATGGAAACTATGTCATTAAAGAAATGGCGATTAGAAGTTACTAAAAAGTTAAGAGGTAAGGTTCTTGAAGTAGGTGTAGGTACAGGTAAAAATATTCCCTATTACCCTGATGATATCGACATAACGGCAATTGATTTTAGTAATAAGATGTTAGAAAAAGCAAGAGAGAAAACAAGAAAACTTAATAAGAAAGTAGAATTAATTCAAATGGATGTTCAAAATATAGATTTTCCTGATAATACTTTCGATATGGTATTTACTACTTGTGTATTTTGCTCTGTTCCTGACCCTATAAAGGGCTTATTAGAGATAAAGCGAGTATGTAAACCTAATGGGACAATAATTATGATAGAACATGTACGAAGTGAGAAAAATGTATTGGGACTAGTTATGGATATCTTTAATCCGATTATTGTGAATCTTTATGGTGCAAATATTAACAGAAGAACAGTGGATAATGTTAAGAAGGCAGGATTTACAAAAGTTGAAGTGATGAACCTAACTGGCGATATTGTAAAGAAAATAGTGATTTATAATAAAAAGTGATATAACTGGAGTACTATATTTAGAAGTTCTAAAAAAGAGCCGATAAATTTTATATTATGTGATTAGAATGCTTTAATATAGAGAGGATAGAGTATGCTAAGGCGAGATAGTGATTTAAAAATATATAAAGCAATAATAACCAGCGATATATTGAACTGACCTTTGTCAAGTAGACAGGTAATTTAATTAAAATGTTATGCACATTTGGATGCATGGTTTCGATATTCTAAAGGAGCCATGCATCTTAGTCTTTTTTGAAATCTCTTTTC
>NZ_JAHLOH010000008.1:0-13018 GCF_018917285.1 Tissierella carlieri
ATTTAACCCCTTCATCTGTAATTACCTCTTCCTTTAAATAATTAATGTCAGAAGAAATATTAGAGGCTAACTCTTTTAACGACATATCAATAAGGGGCTTATCCTTATATTTAAATTCGCTTATCTTAATTTTAGTTATTTCAACAGCATTATCTACTTTTTTGAAATCTTATAAAATATCCTTTAATTTAATTATTTCTTCTTCTGTATTAAATTTATTAAAGCTCACTCTAAAAAAGTTAGTATTATATTCTAGTCTATTAATTGCACTTAAGACATGTGATTCACCCGTAATACTACATGCAGAGCCTGAGGACATTGCTACTTTATCTGATAAACTTTTTATATACATCATATTATTAGTTCTTGGAATAATGAAGGAAACTACTCCAGGTACATGATTCCTAGGATCTGTCAAAAATATTATATCTGGATATTTTGTTGAAATTAGTTTTTTAAATTCTACTTCAAGTTTCTCAAGCTTAATAATATAAGAATTCATATCTCTCTTAGCTATTTCTGCAGCTTTACCAAATCCGACGATATTATGAACGGATAATGTTCCAGCCCTATATCCAAATTCCTGATTGTCTCCTCCATGGATAAGAGAGGTAATATCAGGCATGGAATATTTACCACTTTTAATATAAGCTGCACCTATTCCTTTGGGTCCATATAATTTATGTGCAGAAAAAGACATAAAGTCTATAGGAGTCTTTTTTACATCTACTTGAACTCTTCCAATTGCTTGCGTTGCATCAGTATGAAATAATACTCCATTATTTTTAAATAGATTAGCAATTTCATTTATATCATTTAAATTTCCTATTTCATTATTTGCCCAAATTATACTTCCTAATATTGTAGTATGCTTTATTTTCTTTAGGATAATACTAGTTTGAACTTGGCCAAATTCATTTACATCTAAAAAATCAACTTCATATCCTCTATCTATTACTTTACCTTCTTTATTTAAGTTTTTTCTTTTTTCTTTATTCATATAAATTTCACCATTTAAAAATCTACATGTATTAATAATGGATTGATGTTCAACTTTGCTGGTAATAATATGGTTACCTTTTTCTTCATAATATCTCATATAATCAGCTATTCCTTTAATTATGAAGTTATTGCTTTCAGTAGCAGATGAGGTAAATATAATTTCTTTAGGATCTGAATGAATTAAATTAGCAACTTTTTCTCTAGCTAAATTTACAGCCTTTTCTGCGTTAGCTGCAAGTGTATAAAATTTACTTGAAGGATTACCATATTCTTCTCTTAAATATGGCTCCATTGCATAAACTACCTCATCATCTATTGGTGTTGTGGCGTTATTATCAAGATAGATCATATGCCTTCACTCCCCTTTAATAATGAGTTAAAAAGCCTCTCAAAATTTCCTCTATAATCGTATAGGTTTTTTAATATTTCTGCTCCTCTATCTAAATGTTTTTTTGTATATTCTGGGAAATATTCATCATCACTCAAATACCTACCTGCCTTTGCTTCCATTAAACATTTAAATACTTCATCATACTGTCCTGTTATTGTTTGTCTATTCAATTCAAATCCATTTATATCATCATTTACATAATTTGAAATATCATCTTCTTCTTTTAAAGATAAAGATATTGCAATCTTTGATAATACAAATGGCTTTAAATTTGTTCTTGTTCCCAAATATTCAAATATATCCTTTGTATTGCTAGAAGTCTTTAGTCTAAATCCCATTAAACCACCTCATAAAAATATCCTTCACTTATAATAGTTTTTCTATCCTGAATATTGTATTCTAACATGTATTCCTTAGAAACATATTTATTAATATCTTCATATAGACCTGCTTCAATCTCCGTGTTAGTAGATAAAACAATAACCTGATCACTTATCTTTGGAAAAAATTTTGTTGTTATAGCTTTTCTATGAATTTCATCAATTCTTCCATAAGGCGTGTCAATTATAAATGGAATATCAATTCCAGAACTCTTTATAAGTGCCCAATATAAGCATAATATATAAACTTGTTTTTCTCCAGAAGATAGATTCATCACATCTACCTTAGTATTTAGTTCAATTCTATTTTCATCAGTTTTTTTATTTAAACAAGTTAATATATCTTTTCTATTTGTTGAATTACATATGCTATAAATTTCCTCGACAAATAATGTCCCAAATTTTTTTTTCATTTCATCCAATCCTAGATTGGCAATCATCCTTATTATTTCATCGATGGTATATTCTCTCTTCACATATAACGTTATATTAAATTCATCATCTAATTTAATAAAGTCAATAAACTTTTCTTTTCTAATTATTTCTGAAAATATACTACTGAAATGCTTCTCCACTTCTTCTTTTTTATCAGCAGTTAATTTTATTAATAATTCATCGAGCATTTCTATTAAAGTATTTGAAATATCTTTTACATTTTCAGCTTGCTTTAAAATATTTATCTTTTCATTCAGTTTTTTTAGTTCATTTGTCCTAATAGCAATTTCTTCTTCTATCTTTTGCTTATTCATTACTAATTCATTTGATTTTATTACTATATTATTGAATCTATTATTTAATTCTGCTATCTTATTAACATATTTCTCATTTTCTTCATCAATTAATGCTTTGCTTAATCTTTCTCTATAATCTGAAATTTCTTTTGTTAAGTTTGATATCTCTTCAAAATAGTTGATCTTGCTGATATCTTCTATCATTACTTTATCAATTACCGAAACAACCTTACTTTGTTGTTCTTTAGATAGATGGTGAATTAATAAAAAATTATCGTCAAACTCTTTAGGAAGAATTTCTTTTTTTAACTCTGCTATAATGGTCTCAAACTCCGAATCTAAAACTTCCTTAGAATGCAAAGACTTCTTAATAATTTCTTCGATTTTAGAGCCATCGATTTTTCTACTTATTGCCTTATATACAATGTAATCTTCTTCCAAATATATTTGTTTTTTAACTTCTTTTAGTAAATCTTTAATTATAATAAAAGGAAGCATATCATTACAATACTCTTTTATATCCGTATTTAAAATTTCTCTTTTATTTTCAGCTATACTTATTTTACTTAAAATATCTTCTTTTTCTTTTCTACTTAAGCCACCCGCATTTATAAACTCTTCGTTAACATTACTAATTTCAATTTCAAGTTCTTCTTTCAAGTCATCAAGAAGTTTAATTTCTTCAATTATCTCTTTAAGTTTAGACTCTAGTTCAAAAACAACTTTCTCAATACTATCGGCCTCTAGGATATGTTCTTTTATATTTTCTCGTTCCCTATCTTTTCTTCTTATATTTAAATTTAATTCTTTACTTAAAACATTAAAAATATCAAAATTATTTAAAGTTATTATTGTATCTTTCAATTTCAAATCAATATTCTTTTCTGTAAAGAAGTCAGAGAGCTTTTCACCATCAAAGAAAAATAAATCAAATACGTTTGGAGGAATAGTATTTTTTATATATGCTTCGAATCTCTCTTGTTCGTCCCTGCCAAGTTTTTCATCATCTTTAACTATTATAAAATGTTCACTTAATCTTCCTTTAGATATATTCCATTCTCTTTTAATAGTATATAAATCTTCGGAGCCATTTATATTTACTTCTATATTTAGTTGTATAAAAGAATGAATACTATTTTCAGTAAATACGTCTTCATTTATCATAGACTTTATTCGAGATATATAATTAGGAACCAATCCTTGATACCTATATGTTAATGGTCCATATATACATAGTTTGATCGCCTCAAATATAGATGTCTTTCCCGCTCCGTTCTCTCCACCTATCAAAACTATGTTTCTATCTCCATTGGTTGTAAAATCAAATCTTGTTTCATCTTTAAACGATCTAAAGTTTTTAATAATTAACTCTTTAATCTTCATCTTTGTACTCCTCATCATATATATCAACATGTAACCATTTCTGGTTTAAAAGCTTATCAATAGAATTTCTATAATTCGTCTTGTTTTTATAAACTTTATTATCATCTGTAAGTATTAAAAGCCTATTTATCAAATCGCCTTCTACTCCATATTTATTAGAAACACTATTAATTTCACTAATAATTCTTTCGTCAAATATTGGCCTAATAAACTTTGCCCAGGGCAAGTCTTTATTTTTTACTTCCCTATATATTCGGCATAATTCATCTCTCTTTAAATCGAATTCTTGATTCCAAATTTTCTCAATTTCCTTTAGTTCCTCAACTGAAATTAATTCTATACCAACTTCCTCTTCGACCTCAAGTAATTCTCGTAATATTAATTTCCTTCCTTCATAATTAAAAGGACCTAATCCCTTAACCCAAAAGAACTTTCTGCCTTTATCATCAGTTCGTACTTCATAACCTTCATTTAAATATACTTCCCTTTGTTCATCAGATACCTTGTCATACACAACCTTTAATCTATATATTCTACCATTTCTTTGTTTTTTATCTCTATATTCTCTATCATCTCTGATTTCTAATAGCCATTCCCTAAATCTAGCAAGTGGGATAAGCCATTCTTCGCCACTTTCAATAAATCCAGTTAGAGATTTATCATTCTTCACTACAGTGCAAGTCCAACATCCAAATCTTGTGTTCCCACACGAGGGTGCTTCTATTTCCTTATCTAAGTTAGTTGTAAGGATAAATGGACACTCTCCACCATCTCCATCAGAGTAAAGTGTGAATAACTTATTATTATTGCCACCCCAAGGGCTAATACCCCCATTTGATAGCAACACTTCCCATACATCATTTACAGTTAAATCAACAATTGGACTATAAACATAAGTATTATAAAGAGTCGCATGAGGGTTTAATAAATAACCATCTATTTTCCTTTTTTCAATACTTTGTCTTCTAGCACTGCTTTCAGCCTTTCTAACGCCAAGTAATACAATAGCTTCTCCATTTTCCTCCACTTTTTCCTTAATAAATTTATTAGATGGTGTAATTTTCAATCTCTCTGTACACCATCTAAACCTACTCGATTTAGGCGTAGGAAATCCCTTACCAATTATATTTGTCCAAAAGGTATTATTATAATCTGGATGTACTATTATTGCTTCTAGAGGTAGTCTTTTTTCTTCTGCGCTATCATGAATTTGTTTACTTGACTGATGTAAATGTGTCAATATTATTGGATTTTCTACTAAAGTATCAGAGGATACAACATATACCTTCTTATGTCTCTCTTCCTGTGGCAACTCTAATAACATTTGAAAAACTAATTGTACTACTGTTGTAGAATCTTTTCCACCACTATATCCAATAATCCATGGTCTTTTGTCATTTTTATATACTATTTTCATTTCTTCTATAATAAATCTAATTTTTTCATTCATATTATCACCTTAAATTGAGATTGTTTATTATAGTATAACATATTTTATATCAACTACAACTTAATTTTATATTTTTTGTCTTTTCTTACTAATAGGATCTAAAAAAGCTATAATAAAATTTCACTTTTATTATAGCTTTAAATGTATAGAATATTCAGTTTTATTGTTGTCATGTGCAATATTCAATTTGTTTTACTGTTCCCATTTGTCATCCTGATATTAATCTATACTTTCCATTACTAGTTCAGCAATATTTATTGGTTCTCTATATGTGGTTTCTGGTCTAAACTCATCAATCAAACTTCTAATTTCGACTTCCTTAGGTATCCCTTTAAACCTTTCTTCAATATAAGCCATCCCAGCATTAGCATATTCCTCAAATATAGTCAATTTTTCATCATTCTTTTCTTCTGTTATAACTTCTAAATCTCCATATTCATGTAATGCTATAATATCTATAATGTTTTTATCATCCTGTCTAAAAATTTCAACTTTAATAGGTTCTCCTCCACGCTTTTCTATTGGTTTTCTTGGTTTTCCTTTTCTTAAAGCAATGAGTGCACAAAAAACCATTACATCCTTCATACTATCAAATATTTTTTCATTCCTATTACCTAGTTCTTGGTATATTTCTTCATATTCAAGAGCTTTAGCTATAGAATTTTTCATATGCGCACCTCCTTAATGTAAGTATATTCTCCAATCTCATCAGTGAAAATGTCTCCTTCTACTAACTCATACATTTTACCTAATCTATGATATATATTTTTCTCAACTTCAGACCCCCATTGTTTTTGTGAAACAATGATGACAACCTGATTTGATAAATCTCCAATCCCTTTTGCAATATGAGCAGAATGAAGACTGTCTAGGTTCCCAAATGGCGAATCCATAACTATGGGAAAATCTCCACCCATAAAGCTACTGTATAATTCTGAATCTTGTTTATCTCTAGAATAGGAAACCAAAGCGCCTATAAAAGATAGGCTTGATACTTGGCTTTCTCCTGTAGAAAGAACTTCTTCCTCTAAGGTTGTATTAAAATTATTTACTACCTTAAGCACAAGATCTTCAGTAAGTACAGGTTCTCTATATTCTTTATGAGAAATGCTCTTAAATACTTCTTTAATCCTTTTATCTAAATCCCTTCTGACTTCTTCCTTAAATGCTTCATGCACCTGGTTATTTAGTTTGATTAATTGCCTTACTTTATTGATTTGAGAATTAATTTTTATTGCTTCATTGTTTTTTATTTCTGCTTTTTCTATTTCAATTGTTAGTCTTTCAATTTCCTTATCTATATTTTGAATTCTTTCTTTTTTTCTCATGATATCCGCTTTTGTATCTACTAACTTTTTTTCCAAAACCTTTCTGTACTCTGTTTTTCTAGCTATCTCTTCAATATCAATTCCTTTAATGTCTTCATCAATCTGCTTTATTCTATTGTTCTTTCTTTGAATTTCATATTGTTTTGCTTCTTCCAAACTAAGCAATTTATTATATTCTTTAAAAAAATTACTATCTGCTCCTTCATTATTATTAATATAGGAAATTATTCTTATATAAGCATCATCTAACTCACGTCTTCCTGCAGTTTTAAGTAGCTCTTGAAGTTTTTTAAGTTCAGTACTTCCTTGTTCTACCTTTGTCCCACAAATACACACACCTTTTTCAATTAAATCTTTAATAAATGTATCCTTTATATCTGATGGAAGCTCTCCTTTTTCCCGTCTGTCTTCCAACATTTCATAAATTCCACAAGTATATGGCATAATCAACATATCTTTTGCTTTAGTTGTAAATAATTTATTTATTCTTTTATCTATGTCTTTTATATCTTCATTTAATAATTTATGGTCTTTTTCTAATTGTCTTCTTTCACTTTCTAATGAAGCTACTACTTCCGAGTTATGACTTATTAGAAACATACTAATACTCTCCCTCTCGGTTTCTTGCCCACGTTTTAGATCAACTAACTCATTATACTCTTTTTCAATGTTTTGCTTCAAATTTATTAAATCATCTTTTTGATCTGATAAATCAGCTTCTTTATCTTTTAGGTATTTTTTAATTTCTCTATTTAGCCTTTGACTGACAGTTTCTAAGTCCAACATTAAGTTTTCAATAACATTTAATCCTAAAATATTTAAAATAGCTTCTTTTATCTCTTCTCTACCCTCTTCTTGAGCTAAACGATTTATTCTTTCACCATCAAAAAAGAAAAACTGTCTAAGATTAATCGGGATAATATTATTGAAAAAATTTCTTGTATCAATAACTTTCTTTCTGTTACCAATATGATCTTTATAAGTAATATCTATTTTTTCTTCACCAGTTGGAATCATAGTTCCATTATGTAATTTAAAATCTTGTTCCCTATAAATTGTATATTCTGTATTCTTGTCAATAAAATCAATCTCAACAAATACAGAATCTATATCACCCTCTTTCAATGTTGCTCTAGCTCTTTTATTATACATTTTATCTGTTGTTAATGGCTTTTCAGTCTCCCCATAAAAACACCACGAAAATGCTGATAAAATAGTAGTCTTTCCCCGCCCATTCTCCCCTTTTATAGCCGTAACATTTTTTTCACCATCATGTACAAATTCAATAACTTGTTCTCCATAATATCTAAAAAAGTTTTTCATTCTCATTCTTTTTAAAATCATTCCAATTCCCCCTTTATGCGCTGAAGAATACTTTGTATAATAGCATTCTCATTGCGATTGTTTAAACTTTCTTTTTCTAAACTTAATAAATTGGAATACAACTTTATAATCTCTGGATCATAGTTTTTAAATATTTCTCTTAAAGTATTTTTTGAATCCATTTCCATTCCCCCTTATTTATAAAGATCCATTACTTCAAAGATTTTTTTATATGCTTCATGAGTATTTATTGCTAAGTCAGCAAATTCTTTAAAACGATTTAATTCTTTAACGATAATTTTTTTTTCGTTCATTAATATACTATAGTCCATTACCTTTAATTGCTCTCTATCAAGTGTTGGTATAACAATAAAATCATAAATTTCAGCATACTCCTTTCCTTCTGCCCTTCTTAAAACCCTTCCTCTACGCTGAATAAACTCCTTAGGATTGGAACCACTTGATAAAATGAAAGCTCTTTTTAACTTTGGTATATCAACTCCTTCATCTAAACACCTTATTGCTGTTAATGCTTGCAGTTTATTATCTTTAAAATCATTTAGAATACGTTCTCTTTCGTTTTTAGATTCATTTGATGTAAATGTATGAGTTTTTATACCAATTCTATTAGCTAATACCTTATTAACCTTTTCAATAAATTTCCCATCACTTTCAATGCGATCACCACAATAGAATATGTTATTATAGGAGTTCTTGATGAGAGGAGAAAAATCCAATAACTTTTCTACTTTATTCTCTGCTGATGATATTATACGAGCTCTAATCCTAAATAATGCTTGAAGGTTTTGATCTTCTATATCTACTTTACCAATTATATTCCCAATTTTTCTACTTATCTCATAGTATTCTACTTTTTCAGTGTCAGTCAGTTCTACAAATACTGGATAATAGTAATATTTAGTTAAAAATCCTTTTTTAATAGCTTCTTCCATTGTAAACTTAAATATTACTCCTTCTCCAAAATAACTTTTCAATCTATTTAATTGCTCATGTTTATATTCATTTTCTAATGTTGCAGATAATCCTAATCTATATTTTGCATTTTCAGGCAATGAATTTATCGAATTATCCGATGTAAAATTATGCATCTCATCTATACAAATAATATAGTCTTGTTTAACATTGTTTAACCGTTCTTGAAACTGCTCCGACTTAAAAGTAGAGTTCGTTGTAATCACGCAAAATAATTTCTGATGTCCACTATTAAATAAACTAATGCTTTTATTCATACTATTTTTCCATTTATTTACTGACTCATAGCATTTTAAAGGTAGTATGTTAAAATTGTAAAGTTCTTCTTCCCACTGCTCTAGTAACACTTTATATGGCAATGCAATAATTAGTCCTATAGGAACTTCTTTATCTATATAATAATTCAATAATTTTGTTATAGCAGCTAAACTTGTAATTGTCTTACCAGTACCAGTTGCCATTTCAAATATACCTTTACCACCATTTTTAAACCAATTATTTATTGCTTCTATTTGATATTCTCTGAGATCCAACCACTTTGGTAAATGAGGCTTAATGTTTATACTATTTGTGCCACATACAGTAGTTTCCAAAAACTCTTCTTTTATATAAGGATCTTGTCCAATTTTATATGTTAATAATTTTTCCTTCAATCCATCAGAAATGCTAAAAGATTTCCAGATATCACTCTTGTTATCCCATAGCCTATCAAATTGTTCTTCCTTGTATTTTATTCGTTGCTCATCCCTAGAATCCCATGATACATACACATCAAATGACTCATAATTACTATTCATAGCTTGAAAGGTTTCATTATTTGATCCATGAAAACATATTATATTATAGTTACTATCGTATAAAATTCCTAATTTATCATGAAAAATTCCCGAAACACTATCTATTCTATAAACAATTTTTATATCTAATTTGCTCTTATATATCAACCAAGCCAAAAGATTATATTTGTCCGAGTATTTTACACTTCCAATTTCAAATTCCTCTATAATTTTGTCTTCGAGTGCTTGTTCACGAGTTTTATATCCCTTTTTTATGGCCTCAACATCCTTATCTTCCAGCATAGGCGATATTAGCAAAAGAATCTTTCCATTATTTTTGATCAGCACTCTTAGACCCTCTATAATCTCTATTAATGATCTACTATTAAAAAATGCGACTGCTCTCTTATATTTAACTGTTTCTTTAAGCACAACATTATAAAAATCTTCAACAATATTATCCTCATCAGTATCGTAATGAACCTTAAGATATAATTTGCTAAAATCACCCATATCTACACATCCTTATAAAAAATACTTAATATATCGTCTATATCTTGTTCTTCATTATAATGTGTTAATTTTTTATTGCTTAAAATTAACTTACCATCTAGGTACATGTAATACTCATGCTCCTTGAAAACTCTAATATAGTCAGGGCTAATCAATTCCAGGAAAATATATTCTCGACTTTTTATGTTTGAAATGCTCAATACTCTATCAAACCTATAGAAATAATTTAACTTACTATAATACTTAATCATAAATTCATCATCATTGGTATTTACAATTTTGACGATAGAATTTAATTCTATAGGTATATTTGAGGGTAATCTCAATATATGATCATCAAAAATATTATCTTTAATGAGATATTTTATTGCATAGTTTCCAAATTTATTATATCCATGCTTAATTAATTTTCTTTCAATCACCTGCTTTTCTTGAAAACTATCATCAAGTTTTTCTTTCCAAATTTTTAAGGCATATACCCCATCATTATTGGATATAATTTCAGGAGACGTATTAAGATTTGCATATGTTGTATTATCTTTAACATTAGATTGTTTTTGTACTTCTCTAATTATTTCACTGTAGTGCATTGGTCTATTATATTCTTTTAATACTTTGATTGCCAGATCTCTTGCAAACACATGCTTTTCTGCACCTAATTCTACTAACCCATATGTCCCTGTAAAAGTTCTAATAATTCCTTGTTCTTCCGATCTGTCTAATGTTGCATGCAAACTTCTTAATGACATGTCTTGATTTTTCATATACTCACAATATCTTTCGTATACAAAGCTATAGTGAACGGGTTCTCCAATGTTGTATAATATCCATTTGCAAATATCCACGTTTGTAATCCTGTTTCTTTTTATTAGTACATACTCTTCTGTATCACTAAATATAATATTATTCATATGTTCAATTAAATATCTAATAACCTTTCGAGGCTCCTTAAAATTAATATTGTAAATATGAAGATATAGGTCTTCTTTCTTAAGAAATTTACAATCTACCAACTCGTCGCCAAAGACTTCCAAAACAATAGTTTCTCCAATTTCAGTTTTATCAAAGTTGAAAATTTTATCCTGAAATATATGATATTTAGTACCAAATAAATAATTTAATAGATTTAATTCAATTTCCAATTCATCCGACGACTGTCCAAATATAATTAAACTAGATTCTTTTAATTTATCTATATATATATAATCTAGATGTTCAAAAATATGTTCTAAATATCCTTTGAATGGATGAAATATATGCTTTTCTCGTTTAACTATTCTATCAGCTTTCTTTATAACTTGTCTTACCCGTTCTCTAGTAATGTTGAAAATTTTCCCTAATTCCTCAAGCGTAAAAATTTTGTCAATTACATAATTATAATAACAATCCCAGTCCCTAGATTTAATTCTCTTTTTAAATTCGTCAATTGAGTCCTTAAAACTTAAGTGTATATTCTTATCTTTATCGTTAATAGGCTCTATTTTAAATATTCCTACACGCCTATATCCAATTATATCAATTACATCATTAATACTTATATCTAAACTTACAAACTTGCAGGCTTGACATAAGTCTCTGATGTCATTTACCCCTTCTGTATTTATGAAGTGCCTTATTGACTGGTTGAATCCCATTTCATTAATAATTCTATAATTATTATATGTAATAATTATATTTTTTTCTAAATCTGAGTTAAATGTATTCTTCATAAAAAACTTTTTATAATAAAATTTTTCTATATTAATTTCACTCTTGCTTTTATCTTTGTTTTCTATGTTTAAATCTTTATGTTTTTTGCATATACTTTCTCTAATCAAATCCAACTCATACTTGGTTATAATATCTATTTCAGAGAAAAATATATTTGTTAAGTTTTTACGGTTAATAGATTGGGCTTTAGAAACATCTCTAACAATAATTTCTGCTATTGTATTGTCAATATAATATCCTTCTGTTTCTAAGTATTCATACATTCTATCTATAATCCATTCAACTTTTAAGTATCTTTTATTGCTCAATTTATAATACAAATTACTATAATCTAAATAGCTTCTGATTTCTGAAGGAAAAATGTTCAAATTTAAGTCTGAACATATATCAACATATCTCTTATTCTTTTTATAAAGTACGTCAAACTTTTCATTAATTAGTAAATGAATATCCATACTATCATCCTTTATATTTTTTGCATAATAGCATTTTTCTTTATATTATTGCTATATCCTCTAAATTTTTATCCTATTATCACTATTATACTATAATATCAAAAAATTCCAATTCCTTTACCTTATTTGTTCCTTGTTTCACATACCTATGCTAACAAAAAGTACAAAAAACTAGGTTACTCGAGGCCACTGAAAAAGTAAGTAATTTTTTCTTGCTACACTAATCAATGAAATAAAATCTAAAAAGAACTAGTGATTTTCTTAAAATGAACCGACCCCCAAAAGTTAGACCTAAGAATCTAACTGATGGGAGGTCGGTTTTTAAATGGCAAAATATAGTTATGAATTTAAGATGAAAGTTGTGGAAGAATATTTAGCTGGAAAGGACGGATTCGCTTTTCTATCTGAAAAATATAATATCTCTTCTACGAGGGACTTACAAAAATGGGTTTCTGCATACAATCAATTTGGCTCTGATGGTTTAATGAGAAAACGAAAAAATCAAACTTACTCTTTCGAATTTAAGCTTCATGTGGTAGAGTTGTATCTAACTACAGAGGTTTCTTATCAGGATTTAGCACTT
>NZ_JAHLOH010000026.1:0-12918 GCF_018917285.1 Tissierella carlieri
TAACTGGTATAATAACAAAAGAATAAAAGAAAAATTAAACGGCCTGTCACCTATTGAGTATAGGCAACAAGCCGCATAATTAATATTATCCAAAAGTCCGGATTAAAGGGTTCAGATCACTCCTTTGCTTTTTTATTATTTTATATTCTTCCATTAAATTGTCTTACGCTCTTTTTTCCTGCTCCATTCTTAATTTATATATAGTAGTATTAGTATCTAAATCTACCATATCATAGGTAATACATTCACCCTTTTTAATGTCTCTTTTAATTACTGCATTATTGTTTATAAGTCCTATTGGCACTAAGTTTTCACTCTTTGCCACTTCGCAAGTATCTATACTTCCTAAAACAGTATATTCTCCTATACCATCTAATCTTTCGCCTTTTTTCAAATCCTTCTTAGCCATCGTAATTACTTCTGCCACTGTTTTTTCATATATAGGTGCAATAGTAGCTTCCTTATAAAAATAAGCTTTTGCTATTGAAATTGGTGTTTCTAAACTAGTTAAATGGTATGGCCTATAAAGTACATAGTTTGGTCCAGACCCCATTTTTAAAAATTGCATTTCATGATGTACTTGGGGAAGTGATGTAGTTACAATAGCAAATACTCCTGGAGCTACACCATGGGCATAATCCACTATTCTATATTTATTCAATATTCCGCCCTCTTCCTTGAGACTATATACCTTTGGTAAATCATTTACTTCTGTTGTTGGTCCATAACCACCTCGTATATCTGGAATAAATCCTGTACTATTTGCCATTGCTGCCATTTCTACCATGGTATTTGTTCCATCAATAAAAGAAGCTAGTTTAATAGGATTTAACTTTGACTTTAAGGCTTTTTCTCTTACACTATCTGGAGTTGCCTCATAATCAATAGGATTATTTTTTCCCTTACCTATTGCTAATACTTCAAATCCAGCTGCCTCTGCAAAATCAAAAATTTCTTTAACCGATCCTGGTTCATCTCCCGCTGTTCCAGTATACACTACACCTGCTTTTTTAGCCATCTTATTAAGTATGGGTCCCACTACAACATCTGCCTCCACATTCAACATTACAATGTGCTTCTTATTTTCTATTGAATCTAATGCTATTCTTGCTCCTGCATCTGGTACACCTGTAGCATCTACAACCACATCAACTAAATTTGGTTTAGTAGCATATTCGGTTATATCTGATACAACATATTTATTACTTTCCATAGCGATATTAATTTCACTAAGCGTCCTAGCTATCACAATATCATCCTTCGATATACCTGCTAAGGTATATGCTTCTACCCCATCAGATATTTTGTTGCTAACGACTAAGGAGGGCTCCATACCTTTTACTAGCATCATCTGACTTACTAGTCCCTTTCCCATAAGCCCTGCACCTATTATGGATACCTTTATATGCTTGTTGTTTTCATCTAATTCTTTTAATTTATTATTTAGACTTGTCATTTATTTTCCCCCATTATACTTAGTTCTTGGCCGCATTTAATCCCGCAATATAACCTGATGACCATGACCATTGAAGGTTAAATCCTCCACAATCTCCATCTATATCTAATAACTCTCCTACTATATAGAGCCCTTCAACTATTTTTGATTCCATGGTTTTACTGTCAATTTCATCAGTATTTACTCCACCTGCTGTCACTTGAGCATTACCCCAAGATTGAGACCCTATTACTTTAAAATGCCAAGAAGTAAGTATTTGTGATAATTTTCTTATTTCATCTTTAGATAGAAATTCTAGATTTTTATTCTTATCTATATTTAATTCCTTAAGTATTGGAATAATAAGTCTTTTATTTATTAGCCCTATTAATCCAATCTCTACAGTCTTTTTATCATTAAAATTAAATCTATTTACTAGGTACTGAAATAATTCTTCCTGACTTCTTGTATGGATTATAGATACTCTTAATTCTACAGATTTACCTTTATTAATATATTCCAAAGCTGTTCTACTTAATTGAAGAATTGGGGGACCTGAGATACCATATGATGTAAATAAAATATCCCCACTATCCTCTAATATTAATTTATTATCTACATATATTCCAGCTACTCCAAGAAATTTCACCCCATCTAATGACTTGAGAAAGCTACTTTCAAGTTTCAACTGCACTAGACCTGGAAATACATCTGTAACTGTATGACCTAGTTTCTTGCATAAAGTATATCCATTACCATCAGAGCCACTGGATGGCAATGCCATACCCCCTGTAGCTATTATTACCTTATCTCCTTCAAAAGTTCGCTTATCTTTAAGTATTACAGTAAATTTTTTTCTCTTTTTTATTTCAGATACTTGTGCTTCCGTAATTAACTCAATTTCTTGTGTTTCTATCTCATATCTTAATACATCTAGCATAGATGAAGATTGAAAAGATAAAGGAAAAACCTTTCCATTATCCTCTATAGCTGGTGTTATTCCTAGTCTTTCAAAAAACTCCATGGTCATTTCTACATTAAACTCAGACAATGCACTATATGCAAATTCAGGATTATTGCCATGATAATTATTTATACTCAAATTTCTATTTGTATAATTACATCTTCCGTTTCCTGTAGCTAAAAGTTTTTTTCCTACTCTATCATTTCTCTCTAATATTATAATCTCTCCACCGTTTTTCTTTGCTGATAAGGCTGCCATCATTCCCGCAGCTCCTCCGCCGATAATTATTATTCTCTTGCTCATAGAAAAACTCCTTTATAAACTTACTATGTTATCTATTTTATACTTTATTCATAGTTTTGTCTATTTTAACAAAATAATTAATTAGTCAAAATAGAATTTAAATCCCTTTAATATAAATATTATTTAAATTATTTTAATATAATTATTAAAATAATTAATTTATAAATTAATTATTTTAATAATTATATTGACATTTTTAAGTTTCTATACTATCCTTTAATCATACATAGTCTTAATCTTAATCTATTAAAGGGGGATTTTATTTGGCTAATTATGCTATAGAAGTAAAAAACTTAAAAAAAGAATTTGAAATCAAAAAGAAAAGAGGTCATTTATGGAAAAAAGATTATAGAGAAAAAGAATCTTTTGTTGCTGTCGATAACATCAGTTTTAATGTTAATAAGGGAGAAATATTTGGATTCTTAGGTCCTAATGGTGCTGGTAAAACCACTACTATAAAAATGATTTCTACTTTACTAATGCCTACTTCTGGCTCAATTATAGTTAATGGTATAAATTCTCAAGATAAACCCATAGAGGTCCTTAAAAACTTAGGTACAGTATTAGCTGGAGAAAGAAGTATTTATTGGAAACTTTCAGGCAGAGAAAATCTAGAGTACTTTGCAGCTATGAATGGTATAACTGGAAAAATTGCTAAAGAACGAATAGATTATTTATTAAAAAGATTTAGCTTAGAAAAGAGATCTGACGAAACTGTAGAGAAATATTCTACAGGTATGAAACAACGAATAGCTCTAGCAAAGGCTTTAATTTCAAATCCGCAAATAGTAATATTAGATGAACCCACCTCAGGATTAGATCCTCAATCTGCAAGAAATCTAAGGGAAATAATACTAGAAATTAAGGCAGAAGGCAGAACTGTACTTTTAACTACTCATTATATGGAGGAAGCAGACCAATTAAGTGATAGAATTGCCATAATAGATCACGGGAAAATCATAGCCTTAGATACTCCTGAAAATCTAAAAAGAGGATTAAATAAAACTAATAGTCTTATACTTGAGCTAAATCATTGGGATGAAATCATTGCCAGCAAGCTAAAAAATATACAACATGTAGAAAATATAAATAATAAATTTAATGATTCTACCCAAACTTGGGAAATAAAAATCCATATTTCTAATGGTAATGAAATTGTTAGTTCTCTAATATCAAATATAGTTTCTTACAATATTAAAATAATTAATTTTAGAGTGGATGAGCCCACTTTAGAAGATGTATTTATAAATCTAACTGGGAAATCTTTAAGGGAATAGGAGGTATACAATGACTGCTGTTTTATCTATATTTAAAAAAGAATTTAGAATTTTTTTAAGGTATCCATCTTGGTTTATATCTGCATTAATATGGCCTATTATATTTCCCTTTGGATATCTATTTACAGTTAAAGCCCTATCTGGTACTGATGCCCAATCCTTGGAAATTTTCTCAAATTTTTCTGGAACCGCTGATTATGTAGGCTTTATACTAATCGGAACCACTATGTGGATGTTAATGAATACTATGTTATGGTCCTTTGGAACTAGTCTTAGAACTGAGCAAATAAGAGGAACCTTAGAGTCTAATTGGCTTTGTCCAGTACCCAAGATTACACTTTTATTAGGATATTCCCTGTGGCAAATATTTTCCAGCTTTGTTTACCTTCTTATTTCTATTATAGAGTTTAAACTAATATATAATTTCAGATTTATAGGAAGTCCTCTTCTCTCTCTTTTAATAATTATATTGTCACTTCCTTCTATTTATGGAATAGGATTTATATTTGCCAGCCTAGTCATGTGGCAAAAAGAAGCAAACTCCATGGTGTTTTTAGTTAGAGGAATAATGTCTTTATTCTGTGGTATAACTTACCCCTTAGCAGTTTTGCCAAATTGGATGAAGAGTATATCAAATATAATACCTTTAACACATAGTATTAATGCATTAAGGTCTGTTATCTCTGCTGGAGCTACCATAGGGGATATTAAGAGTCAAATATATTATTTAATATTTTCAGGTATTGTTCTTATGATTTTAGGATTTTTAGCTTTTAATCTTACTCAAAAAAAGGTTAAAGAATCTGGATCTTTAGGTCATTATTAATAGGAAGGAGAAAAATATGAGTTCAAATAATTTAAAAACATATTTATTTGCTATTTCTGCTATTACCAAAAAGGATATGAAAGTATTCTTAGCATATCCTATAAATGCTCTCTTTAGGATTATAGAGCCTATTATGTGGATTGCCCCAGTATATTTCCTTTCTAAAGCTTTCCAAATCAATGGTGAAAATATAGGTTTTAGTCAATATGCTGGAACCACTGATTATATGGCTTTTCTAGTGTTGGGAACTATTGTAAGCAGCTTTGTAAGCTCTGTTCTCTGGGGCATGGGTTTCTCTTTAAAGAATGAAATGGACTCAGGAGTAATAGAGTCTAATTGGTTAACCCCAATTCCATTATGGGTACAGCTAATTGGAAGGTCTATCTTTTCACTAATAATAACCACCATAAATTCTATAACTGTAGCATTTTTAGTATGGTTATTATTCGGTTTTAATATAAATAATAATATATTCTCTGCTATAATTGCTTTAATCCCTCTCTTGGTCGCATTGTATGGATTGGGTTTTGGAATAGCTTCTCTAGTTCTTATAACTAATAATGCTAATAATATAATTGATATAACCAATTTTTCTTTAAATATTATTTGTGGTCAAGATTTTCCTATTACTATTCTACCCAGAATTTTAACTGCCGTATCATTGGCTATTCCTCTGACATATGGCTATGATGTCATAAGAGGACTACTTTTGGGTACTAACACTTTTTTTTCTATAAAAACAGAATTATTGATATTAACAGTCTTTATGGTAGTAGGAACAGCTTTAGGATATTATATATTAAAGAGAGTAGAAAAACACTGTAAAACAATCGGAAATATCGGATTCCATTAAAAAGTATGATAGAGAACTCTCTATCATACTTTTTAATTATAGTCCTAATTCCTTTAATTCGTCTTGAATTTTCTTTCTTAAAGTTTCCTTTTCTTCTCTCGAAATAAAAGCTGCTTCAACGGAGTTATCTATAAGTTTTAATATTTCTTCTATAGAAAAATTTAATTCCTCCATTAAAAGCTTATATTCCTTTTCCAAGGAAGTATTAGAAACTGTAGTATTATCTGTATTTACAGTAACTCCTATTCCTAACTCCATATACTTTCTTATGGGATAATTTTCTATGGAATCCACTGCTTTTGTTTGTAGATTACTTATAGGACACATTTCCAAATATATATTTTTTTCTCTTAGTAATTCCATAACCTTAGGATCTTTTATAGCTGCTATTCCATGACCTATTCTTTCTGCATAAAGAAGCTCTATTGATTTAGATATGTTTTGTACAATTCCAGTTTCCCCTCCATGGATAGTTATTTTGTATCCTTTTTTACGGGCTAATTCAAATGCTTCTTTATGTATTTCTGGTGGAAAATCTTGTTCGTTTCCTGCTAGATCTACAGCTACTACACCTTTGCCAAGATATTTTTCACCATACTCTACTATCTCTAAGCTATTTTGAAGACTTTCATGCCTCATGCATATTAATATGGCATTAGATAATATATTAAATTCTTCTCTTCCTCTTTCCATACCTTTTAAAACACTTTCTACAACATCATTAAAATTTAACCCATCATTCATGTGTAGAAATGGAGCAAACCTTATTTCAACATATTTTACATTTTGTATACTTAGATCTTCTAAAAGCTCATAAGTAATTCTCTCTATATTTTCTTTTCTTTGCATTACTTTTAATGGATAACTAAACTTCTTTAAATATTCTATTAGGGAATTACATTCTTCTTTAACACTTACTAATTCTTCAAACTCTTTAATATCACTTACGTGCAAATCTTCTTCCTGCTGAAGCAATAATTCAGACATAGTTTCTGGTCTGACACTTCCATCTAAATGACAATGTAGCTCTATTTTAGGTATATTTCTCAAAATTCCTCCCATAATCTACTCCTTTCAGCATAGTATATCTCTATTTAAATTATATTAATATTATAGTCTTTATATTTATATTCTTCCAGTCCTCAATACTTATATATAAAAAATTCCTCTCCAAATTTGGAGAGGAATTTTTTATAATAAAGATTAGTATTATTTTCTGTTTAATACTGCATTAATTATTATACCAACTAATGCTGCAAAACTTAACCCTGTTATTTGAACTGATTGATTTATCGGAATTCCTACTGTAAAGCCTAAAGTTTCAGATAAATAATTTCCGCCTAGACCTAATATTAGTATAATAGCCATTACGACAATATTTTTCCAATTAAATTTAACTTCCTGATTTTTTATAGTCTTTACACCAATCAAAGATATCATACTAAATAACATTAAGGAGATTCCACCCATTACAGCTGTTGGTATAGTTGATAATAATGCTCCAATTTTTGCTATAAATCCTAAACATACTGCAAATACTGCTGCAAGTCTCAATATTGATGGATCATAATTTTTAGTTATTGCCAATACACCTGTATTTTCTCCATAAGTTGTATTTGCTGGTCCACCAATTAATGCTGCTACTGTAGTTGCTAATCCATCTCCTAATAATGTTCTATTTAAACCTGGATCTTCTACAAAGTTTTTACCTACTACTTGTCCATTAGTAGTTATATCACCTAAATGTTCCATAAATACTGCTAATACTACTGGCGCAATTATTGCTATAGCACCTAGATCAAACTTAGGCAATCTAAAAGATGGTAATGCAAAGATTGATGCCTCTTTTATTAAGTCTGTATTTACTAATCCTATCTTTAACGATATTGAATATCCAACAATAACTGCTATTAGTATTGAAAGTTGTTTTATAAATCCTTTTGCTTTGAAGTTTATTAATAATGCTGTTCCTAAGGTTATAGCTGCTATGATAAGGTTTTCCTTTGCCATTCCAAATGCTACTGGTATTAAGTTCATACCTATTACTATAATCATAGGTCCTACTACTTGAGGTGCAAGATATTTTTGTATTCTTTCTACCCCTATTTTCTTTATTAAAAAAGATGTAAGCACATAAATTAATCCTGCTACAACCATTCCACCTTGAGCATAAGCTAAATCTCCATTATAAAGTTCTTTTACTGTTAAAATCACTGGAATAAATGCGAATGATGAACCTAGAAATGCAGGAACCTTTCCCTTTGTACAAGCATGAAATATAAGTGTACCTAAACCTGCCGAGAATAGAGCTATTGAAGGGTCTAATCCTGTCAATATAGGAACTAAAACTGTCGCCCCAAACATAGCTATAAGATGTTGAAGTGCTAATATTACCTTTTTTGAATGACCTAGCAAGGACATTTCCTCACCTGTTGAATCAACTGATTTTTTAATTACATTATCAACCATTTATTTTCTCTCCTTTCCAGCCTCACAGGACTGATTTAAAAGTTTTTTTATGACCTAACACAACGAACGCTAGTGAGTTGATGTAGGTCAAACGTAACGAACGCCAAATTCATGCAAGTAATAACGAGCAAATGAATTTGTGCAGTGAGACTACGTAAAATTGCCTAACCTAATCAATAATACTGAATCGTAAATAGGTCAAACGCAACGAGAACCAAATTTGCACGAATGTAATGAGTGAACAAATTTGTCTTTCGAAACTGCTACGGCCCATCCGTTATCCAAAATATTATATCATCATTTAATTACTTGTACAATGTTTTTTTATAGAATATTTTTTACAAAAAAAAGAAGACCTTCTAAAGTCTTCTAAATAAATCTTTTTCTTCTAAATTAGCTATCTGTAATCCTTCTTCTATTTGAGATAAAATTAAATCCTTATCTTGAGATAAAGTACCTTTTAATGCCACATAATTTGAAGCATGGTTAGACCTAAAAACACAATTCTCTACATTAAGATTTTCAACCATTTTCTTAGTTTCTAATAGTACTTCTTTAGGGCTTAAAAGATCAAACTCTCCATTTTGTACATCTTCATAAAGAGGAGTCCCCTCTTCAACTATTAATGTAAGTAGTCCTACATAATTAGGATTTATCTCATTAATTATTTTAGCAGATTCTATTGCATGTTCATAGGAATCTATTTTACCACCTATACCAGAAATAAGGGTTATGGAAAGTTCTATACCAGCTTCAACTACCTTTTTTCCTGCTTTAACCATTTCTTCTCTAGTTACACCTTTATTAATAGCTTTTAATATTTTCTCTGATCCTGATTCTACTCCAAGATATATAATTCCTAATCCAAGAGATCTTAATTTTTCTAATTCTTGATTGTTTTTAGATAATATTGCCTTAGGTGAACCATAAATTCCTACCCGTTCACATTCTGGAAATTTTTCTTTTATAAAAGAAAGAATTTTTATTAATTCTTCAGCCTTTATTGCTAAAGCATCACCATCTGCAATGAAAATTCTCTTTACATATTTATATCTTTCTCTTCCTATTTGAAAATCTTCTATTATCTCATCAGTACTTCTGACTCTAAATCTTTTATCTTTATACATAGAGCAAAAAGTACATTTATTATGAGTACATCCTATAGTAGCCTGAACTATTAGACTATATGCCTCACTAGGTGGTCTATATAAGGACCCTTCATATCTCATTTTATCACCTCTTATTTTTCAAAACCTTCTACTGTATATTTATTGCCTGCATTCCAAAATATCCATTGAGTTAAATCTGCATCATAGGTAGCTTTTTTCTGTGCTATTAATTCCTTAGGACCATAAGGTGTATAATGTGAACCATATTGTTTTTTTAGCCATGGAGCTGAAAAATCTTGAAGCCAGGGTCTAAGAATAGCTTTTTCTTCTGTCGTATCTATATTATTTATTCTTTCCTGTGCTTTTGCCATACTGGTATATACTATTTTATATGGGTCTGCATCTGGATAGGGAACACCATATGAACCTAATGCATAATGTGATGGATAAACCATGGGACATAAGATATCTACAGCAGTAGCTAAAGTTTCTAAATGTTGGCCTAACTTCATATCATCCTCTACAGTAGTGACTAGTCCAAATATATCAGCAGACACATATACTCCATAGGGTGCCAATCTTTCTCTGGCATAACTCAAAAATCCAGCGATAGCATCTCTCATTGGCTCTTCACTAGCCTTACCATAATCGATCAAATCTCTTTTTCCATCAGTTGGAAATCTTACATAGTCAAATTGAATCTCTTTAAATCCATTTAATGCGGCTTCCTCTGCTATCTGAATAGGATACTCCCAAGAGTCTCTATTATATGGGTTGAGCCATGCATCACCTTTATTATCTCTCCAAACAGATCCATCCTTAGTCTTTACGGCTAAATCAGGTCGTTTCCCTGCTGCCGTTCTATCTTTAAATGTTACGATCCTAGCTATAGGATATATATCCTTATCTGCTAAGAGCTTCATTGAACCTATGAAATCTTTATCCTTAACTATCTTATCTGCCTCTAATTCTTTTACCATGGGAATAGAAGATTTATATGTTAATTCCCCATAATCATCCTTCACATCTATGACTACTGCATTTAACTCTGACTTATCTATTAAATCTACTAAATCATGAAATCTACTTTTTAGTCCCAAAGTATGCCCTGTCATATAAATTGCTTTTACATCAAGTGTTTCCTTGTACGCGGCCCAATTAGTTGAGGGTTGCATTAAATAGTCTACCTCTGTAATAATAGGTATATTTTCTTTAGCTGCACTTGTATTAGATATTATATTTTTTCCATTTTTACATCCTGATAATAATAGTGTATATGTTAATAATATTCCTATAAGTCTTCTCTTGCTCATTCTGCTCCCCCTTATGTGAGTACTTTATCTTATGTATCTTTTCGACAATTTCATTATATAATAGACAAACTACTATTACAACTAATTTTAACCCATATTATTAATGCGACAGGGGATAATTCCCCTGCCGCATCAATAGCAAAAATTTCCTGAACATAATTTACTTTATTCAAGTAATTTCCTACTCTATCTATATTTAATTATTCCTTAGAGACTATACTAATTTTTATCTTTATTATTTTTTAGAGATTCTGGAGCTCTCATTCTCATTTCTTCTCCATCTTTATTTATGATTTTAAACTCTCCATTATATAAGTTTGTATCATCCAATTTAGACAAATTAAAATATCCATCCTTATCCATTTCATATTCATTCCCGCCAATTATCCACTTAGAACCTTCTGGGATACCCCACTCAAGATGATTTCTACTGTTGTAAACATCTATTAGACTATTTATATATTCAATGCTTTGAATTTGACCATTATTCATAAATAAATATTTCTTTGAATTATTACCAATGCCAATTTCTATTAGCCCAGGCTTAAATCCAAAATCCTTAAGTATAAATGAAATTTCTTCTTGAGACAAATTAGGATAGAAAGTTCCAGAAAATAAACCATGTATAATGTCTATAGTATCATCTTTAATTTTATCTACACTAGACATTTGTCTCCAAAAAATTGTATCAACAAAACTTATATCTTTAAAACTATTTCTCGAAGCTCCATAAATTCTTTCAATTCCATCCTTATGTTTAAACTTATAATATTGGTTGGGTTCCATTAATAACTTATTGTTATCTACCTTTAAAATGCGTGTATCCTTTGGATCGGGATATGGTGATACTTCAGTCAAATGTATTCCCCTCTCAGATGCTACTTGGTAGCCAGGAAAAATCTCTTCTAATACATAGAAAGTACTATTACAATGTTCATAAGAGACTGTCCACTCATAGAAATCTAAGTATTTTCTATTATCATACATTTTTTGTGTAATATTATTTACATTTATATTTACACTTATATTTACATTTGTGTCTATATTCTGTTTTTTATAAGAATCTTGTTTTAAAACAGATGAGTTTACATTTTTTATATCATTATTTAGCTCTTTATTCCAAAAACTTGTTATGGGACGCGCTATATATTTAGGTATATAATTGGTTTGACCTACTCTCATACTCCCCATCTCCTTATCTTGGTAAATTAGGATAAATGTAGTCAATCATAACACTAGGATATACATTAAATGGTGTCTTGGTATTAGTTGAAGCATCATAGAATATTATCCATGTTTGATTCATATCATAACTTCCTCCAAGAAAAAGATATAATGGATTTATCTCATCCGCAAACCATTTTGACTGCTTTAGGTCAGTCCAGTTAGATCTTTTAGTATTTTTGTATTTTCTTATAGAAGGATGGGATATGTTCGCGTCTCCTCCAGCCCCTGCAGTTATTTTATAAGCAACAGAATCTTTAGGCACTTCGTTTGTGTTTATAGTCCATTCTACTTCTCTTGTCTTATATCTACTCATGTCTTGTGTACTAAAGTTTTTACTTATACTTCCCTTGCTATATGTTGGAGATCCAAAATAGAATGAATATTGATTTTCTCCTGAAATGCCAGATTCGCTTAATCTTAAATAGTAATACTGGCTTTCAGGTATATTAGTCTGAAATCTATTACTCGCATTACCTGGAATCTGAGTAAAAGTATTAATTACTACTAAATCTTCGTTAAGAACTTCAATTACTAATTTATTCTGGCTACTAACTGTTAATATATTGTCATATTTATCCTTAGTACCATTTTTATAAAGAAATATCTTATAATAATCTACATCATTTTCACCACTTAATTTTCCCAATACTTTATGCATATCTGAGTAATCTCCCGTAGCTGTAGCCTTGTAACTATCATTATTCCTTCTAAACAGTTGCGCACTCTCTGGTTCATCATTTGGTTCTGTTTCATAGTAATAATTAATGCTTGTACTTGATTGCATTTCAAAAGCATATGAGATTGTACTTGTAATAATCATCATTGCTAAAATAAATCCCCCTATAATTCTTCTCTGTTTTTTCACTATAATCACTACCTTCCCAATTTTATAGTCCCACTCATCATAAATATATATTATAACATCTACTTTGTCAACTCTAAAACAAAAAAGCCCTACTACGACCAACGTAATAGAGCTTTTTATTAATTTTATGTAGCCTGGCAACTTCCTACTCTCCCAGGTCGTTTCCAACCAAGTACCATCGGCGTTAAGATGCTTAACTTCTGTGTTCGGTATGGGTACAGGTGTGTCCATCTTGCTATCGTCACCAGACGAAAACTACTTCTATACAATATTCATG
>NZ_JAHLOH010000006.1:0-12637 GCF_018917285.1 Tissierella carlieri
ATAAAGCCATTTTGATTTATACAGATAGCTTTTTTAGATAAACACATGGCAGCTAATCCATAATCCTGGGTGATAACTATATCACCTTTTTCTATTCTATTTATTATATAAAAATCAGCGCTATCACGTGAAATATCTACAGAAACAACAGTTACGTAAAGGTCGGCAATTTCATGGGCATAGTTTTTTACAACTATTATTTCTAATTTATACTCTTTAGCAACTCCTACTGCTATATCAACTACGGGACATCCATCTGCATCAACATATATTTTCATATTCTCACCTTTTTAGTTAAGTGCTTAAGAACAAATATTGAATTATTTAATGCTACATACTTAAAAGAATACGTATATTGAGTTCTAAAAAACCATAGTATTTACTCTAAAGGAGCTGATAGAAATTTTCGCTCTAGGCTCAATAGCAATTAAATGTTCTATTTTTTGAATTTCTATATTTATAACTAAATCTATTAATGATACCTGTATCTTTTTACACTTTAACAAATATAGCAAAATTCATAAAAAGTAAAACTACTAAAACTAGAACAATAAATATCTTAAGTTTCTTTTCCATAATATCATCTCAATTAAGATTATACTACTAAATGTAAGAATATAACTGAAGGCATTGGGAAATTTTGGATATTATAGTATAATGAAGATATTAAAAAAAATGAGGTAAAGATTAAACGGTTATTGTTAATATGAAGTTATAATTAATATTTGTTTAGTAGAGAGAGGAGGAATTATGGAAAAGTTATTACAAAAGAAATGTGAGTATTTATAAATAGCGAATAGCATAATGCATCAGATAGTGCAACGTCAGAAACTAAAAAATATAGTTAACGGGAAATTTTGTCAGATATTACTAGTTCTTCAGGACGAGATATAAATGATTCAGTAGATGATTATGAAGAAGTTTTTAAAATATATAAATTGATTACTGAGAAGAAAGAGAAGAAATATTAAATAAGATTGCATATATTATTGATATCAGTACCCAAAATTTAGATATTATTAAGAGTCAATCTGTTTCAATATATTAGCTAAAGAGAGATTTCTAAAGTTAATGGAACATTCTATAATAATATGACATCATCAATACCTAGAAGTAATAAAAGAAAAAATATAGTATTAAATTGTATAGAACGAAAAATATCGTAAAAGTGTACTATTAAAAAATAAATTAAGTATGATAAAGCAAATATGAAAGAAAAATGATTTGAGAACTTAAGAGAATAGATTAAGAAAACCAAATTAAAATATAATTTGCTGTGGAATCAGATAGTAGAGTACTGGGGTTATTTCTAAAGATAGTAATTATGATGTGAGATTCGTGTATATACATCTGAGAGTATAATATTTATTAATTGATGAGAAGAAGTAACGAATGTTCTGATATTAAATGATTTATTTATAAATATTTTAAAAGAAATATGTAAGTACATTTGGAGTTATTATGAAATCTGGATGAAGAATCTAATTATTACATACATATATGCAAATTAAGTAAATGTAGGAAAATGATAATTATAAAGTAAAGCAAATAGTTTAATTCTTATACTGAGAAGAGTCTATAATGTCAGTAATACTCTTTAACCTTTTTAAATTTACTTATTCAAAATATCCTTTTTATACGAATAAAATATGATTTTAAAGCTTTATTGTTAATTTATCCAAAGCGTTAATGGAAGAAAAGATAACTTATAGGTATAATTATAATATAATACACAAATAAGTCTGAAATGATATTGAAAAATAAGTTATTACTTTTAAAATTTAAAAAACTAAAAAAGTTCATACTAAAGTAAGTTAAAGATATAAGAAGGGAGATTTATAATTGGAAATAGATGTTTTGGATTATTTAAAAAAAGATTATAAATATCTATATAATAATATAAGAGAATTAGATGAAACATTATTTACATCTCCACATAGTGCGATTATTAAGGGAAGAACTTTTGCTGAAAATCTACTTCAAGAAGTATCTAAGTTAGAAGGATATGGTTCATTAAATATGATGACACAAGCGGAAAGATTAAGAAAATTAGAAGTAGAAGGAGTACTGGAAGGGGAGATAAATAATCTATTTCATTCAGTTAGAATAATTGGCAACAAAGCGGCTCATGAAAATATTGAAGGAGAATTAGAAGCAGCATTAAATATACATAAGAATATTTATAATATTATTTGTTGGTTTGTTGAAACTTATATTGATTATAATTTCGAATCTTCACCATATAAGAGCTCGATACTAATAGAAGATAAAGCCTTGAATATAAATAAAGAAACTATAACTGATTTAGTGAAGACAATAGTAAAAGAGCAAGTAATTAATGAAAACAATGGACAAACAGTTGCTAATATGAGCATGGATAAAAAATGGGTGTCAGCTTCTGTAAGTGAAAATACTTTTGATAATGAGGAATGGAACATAAAATGTTTAGTTCAAGAATTGTCTAAACTGAAAGAATCATCAAAGGAAGCTGTTGAAGGACTAGGAGAGTTTACTGATTTTAAAATATATATGCACATTGAAAGAGATGCTCAAAAAGACTTACAAGAATTAATAGTTAAAGCAAATGAATCTAAAAGAGCTCAACTAATTTTAGTTTGTGGTAGTGTAGGTGATGGTAAATCTCATATTATATCTTATTTCAAGCATAAATATACAGATATTATGAATAATTTTACTCTTCATAATGATGCTACTGAAAGTCTGGAACCAAACAAAACATCAATGGATACTTTAAATGAGGTTTTAGATGATTTTAGTGATGAAAAGATTAAAGAAAGTAATAAAAAGTTTATATTGGCAATTAATCTTGGAACATTAAATAATTTCATAGATTCTCAATACGGAGAGAGATTTTCTATTTTAAGGGATTATGTTCGTGATAAAAAGATTTTAGATACTAATATTGAGGATAATAGGTTTGATGAAAACAATTTATTCCAATTTGTAAATTTTAGTGATTATCATATATTTACATTAAAGGATGGGAAGGTTTGCTCAAACTATATAAAATCTTTAATAACTAAGGTTACAGATCCATCAGAATTTAATATTTTCTATAATTCATATAAAAAGAATTGTATTGAATGTAGCAATTGTAATCGTTGTCCTATAAAAGCTAATTATGAATTATTAACTAATGAAATAGTGCAAGAATCAATAGTAGATTTATTGGTACAATGCGTTATTAAAAATAAGATAATAATCTCAACAAGAGCATTAATAAATTTTATTTATGAGCTAATAATTCCAAGGCTATATATCGATGTTAATTCACCAATATTTAAGAATGATATTTCTAAGCTTAATAACTTAGATTATATAAAATCACTTATGCCTAATATGATTTTTAACCAAAAGGAACTATCGTTTATATTTGAAGCATTAAATAGTTTAGATCCCCTAGACATTAGGAATCAAAAGATAGATGATTTTATAATAGAATTCAACAATTCTATAGATGTCTTATCTTATTTTAAGGAATATATTGATTTCCCAAAAGGTTATATTGATAAGATCAATAATATTAATTTCGAAGAGACTGAAGATGGAAAAATAAGATATGAATTGTTAAAGTTATTTATTAGAAGCTATTATATTTGCGGAAAGGGAAATGCATTTTCTTTAAATGATGATATTTATCAAAGCTATATGGAGAGTTTATATTATTGGAATATAGGAGACAAGCTTAGGCTTAAAGGTTTATATGATAATGTGAAAAATGGAATTTTAAGATGGAATGGTGAATCAGATAAAGATCAAATTAATATTTTTATGGGTAAGAAGCAGATTAAATATAAAATAAGTGAAGATATAGAGTTAAAGGTAGATACAAGTAATTTGCCTGAAAATGAAGAGGTAGAACTTAAAAAATTTGCTACAATATTAAGCTTACAATACAAAAGTGAAAAGCTAGAGAAAGCTTATGAGGTAAATATAGACTTTAACTTATATCGACTATTAATACAGGTTAATAATGGATATAGACCTAATAAAAAAGATAAGAATAATTTTATTAATTTTATTGAATTTATTAATAAACTTGAAGAAACAGGATCACAAAATCAAAAACTTATATTTACTGAGAAGAATAGAGAATATAATAACAAATATAAGTTAGAATATGATGCAGAATTTGAATACTATAGATTTGTGGAGATATAGATATGAATGAGAAAAAAGAATATAAAATAGACTTTAGTAAAATTGAAACTACATTTAAATTCAAAGATAGAAGTTTAACTCATAGTCAAGGTAACCAGTTTAAATTATTGCCTTATGCTGCTAATGAAAAAACATTAGTTTTAAAGTTTGATGGTGTTGTAGGAGCATTTTCTAGAATTATAAGCAGCAAAGAGTTGAAAGGTAAATTTGATTTCACAGAATTTATTGAGAATGTAGTAGAGCAGATAGGAGAATTTGAAGGGGAAAACAGCAAAGAAGTGTTTATAGATATTATTAAATCTATGTTTATAGACAATGAAACTTTGGTTGATTTTGATATTAAAACTATGAACTATATAACATCTACAAATACAGATAAAAAGATGGCTGAATTCTTATATTCAGTACTTTGTAATGAAGAATTAAGTTTTTTAGTTTTAAAACATTATAATAAAGATATAGAGAATGTATTATATAAGTTAGTTTTAAATGCATTACCGGAGTTAGTAGAAGCGGAATATTTAATTGATAACTATAAATGTTATTTACCTTTTGTGAGAGAGTTATTTATTAAGGATTTTAAATTTCTTATGAAAGAAGAGGAGTTATATAAGAATTCCTTGAAAAGATTTCTTGAATATTATTATATGTTTTATGTATCTCAATTATCTATAAAATTAAATAAGTTTGAAAAGGCAGATTTAAACAAGCCAGAAACTATTTATTATACATTAAATTGGGAAGGTACATCTAAGAATAGAACAGCTTATAAGTTTGGGTGGGAGTTACTAAAAAAGAATGTAGATTCTTTATTTTCTCATGCTATTACATTAGAATTTTTAAACCATCATGGACTAGATGAACAATTAGGATATGTAGAATTGTTTAACTTATTTAATGAATCAAATGAAATTGATGTATTAAATCAAATTGAAAAAATTTATCAGGAATATACAATGCGCATAAATGATAAAGACTGGATAGAATTTAAGGAAAAAGATAGAGATAGTGGAAATCTAGCATTTAACAAGGTATATAAATTATTTGAAGCTATAGAACATCAATTTGAAAAGTCTACTAGAACTAGGGCTAATGAAGCCTATAAAAATTGGTATGTAAAATTTGTATATAATAATTTTGGGAAAAAGAGAGGGCCATTAGGATATAATTTAAATTTAAATGAAGAAGATATAATTTTAATGACTAAGATATGTATTAATAATAAGAAGAAATTAAAGTTAAATATATTATTTGATGAATTTGAAAAAAGAGGTATGTTCTTTGATAGAGAATCAAAGATCAAGATCATACAATTCTATGAAAAACTAAATTTATTAGAAAAGAAATCAGATAGTGGGGATGCTCAATATGTTAGATCAGTTTTATAGTTATTTATCAAAAAAAGTAATAGAATTCTTTAATTCTAAGCCTTTAACTTCAGGGGCTAAGTATAATATTCAATTTGAAAGAGAAGAACAAGTAAAGGCTTTATACGATGAATTAAAAAACAATACTTTATATAAAGAATATGAATATAAGGATAATACTGGAGAAGTTAAATATAAATCATATCTTCTGAATTTTTCTGGAGTAAAGTTAATAATATCAGCAACTATTAATGACATTCAGCCAGACTTTCTTACTAGACTTAGAAATTTGGTCGGAGTAGAACCTGGATATGAGGATAAGGCAATACTTTTTATCCATAATACTAATCTTGATAGTATCATAGGTGGTACAGAGTCATTTAGTAAGGAAGGAATGCCTTTTCATATAAACTCTATTAAAGAGGATATAAAGACAAAGTTGTTAATTTCAGAATTTACTGAGGTTGATAAAGCTATCATTAGTTTAGATCTAGAAAGAAAGCAAAAGGACCTATTTGGAGACAATATTTCAATTTTTGAATATAGAGATTTATTAGAAATAATTAATGGAACTTGTATTGAGAAAGATCAATATAAAAACTTTGGACTATTCTATGATAGTGAGTTAAAAAGTTTTAAAGGAAAAAAGTTAAAAGACAGAATAGAGAATAATGCAATTTATTATAGTAGAGTTGATGATATTCATAACTATGGAAATCCAGAAATTCAATTGGAGAGATATTTTGATGAAAAAGGGATTGAAAAGTTAAAAGGTGAGGGTTGGAAAGATGTTGATTACAAAGATGTAAATAGATCTATAGAAGAAAAGAAAAAAGTAAAACTTTTAGAATATATTTCATGTAATCAAGAATGGGATAGAGAAGAGGGTGCATCTAAAGCTAAGTCAAGAATTAGAAATATTATAGTTTTTA
Organism: Tissierella carlieri; assembly: GCF_018917285.1. NCBI lineage: Bacteria > Bacillati > Bacillota > Tissierellia > Tissierellales > Tissierellaceae > Tissierella > Tissierella carlieri. The sequence continues at coordinate 6,482 of NZ_JAHLOH010000006.1, forward strand.
ATGAAAATCGTGATGATTCTATAAATATAGAATTTAAATTTGATGATTATTTAAAAAGTGAATTTCTAAAAACTGAAGGTGAGATAAAAGTAGAGACATCAGGTAAAAAGATAAAGGCAACTATATATAAATCAGAAGTAGATGTTGATTTTTATAAAATAGTATATAAAGATGATAAGAATGTAAAGTTTGAATTTAAAATTGTTATACTTGAATGTGATAAAAGATACTTAGATAGTATAAAGACAAAATATTCAATTGTCATGAATAAGAAAAGCAAATATATTTCTATAAATACAGATGACTCTAATATAGTATTTAATCAGTATGCTCAAAATTCCAAAAAATATGAACTAGAGTATAACAATGATTTAATTCAGTTAAATGAAGATGAAAAGTTAATAATGGAAATTAGTGATAACTTTGACTATGAAAGTGATAGTGAACTTATTAGATTTAATTTAAAAGCAAATCACTGTACAATTCCTATAGGAATCATTGGAACAAGTGAAAAAGTTACTGTAATTGAAGGAATGAAAGTATGGAAGTTAAAAAGAGAAACAGAATGTGACTTCATAAGAATTGGAGATAATAAACTTCAGCATGGAACAAAGGAGTATTTTACTAGAGATGAGTTTAGAAGAAACTTACAATTAGAAAAACAGATAATAGATAGTAATCAAATGTATTTTATTGAGTCTAGCAATGGATTAGAAGGTATAAATTTAGAATTAGGTCCGGAACTAGAAACAAGCTATAATGAAATAATAAAATACTTTGTTATGTCAAAAAAGTTGCCAAGCTTATCATACATAAATAATGAACTTAAAACCTTATATGAAAATTTTATAAAACAATATATAGAAACATTAGAAGAAATAGAAGAAGGATCATATCTTGTAAAGGAACAAAAAGATTTATTTAAAATTGGAGTTATAAGGAGAGAAATAGAAGACAGAGAAATAATTCTTACTTCACTTCACCCTTTAAACATTGCATATCAGCTTTATATAGATGAATTAATAGGTAATGAAAGTATGGAAGATGATATTATTAAAAAATTCACTTCAACTTATTTGTTGCCTTATATATTAGATGATAATGGTAGACTTTATATTCCAATGGAACAACATCATTCACCAGGATGGAAGTATTATGTAGATGAGAGTCTTCCCAGATATAAGAGTTCAAGGGATTTTGTATCTAAATTAGTTTATGAAAAGATAGAAGAGTTTGTTAGTCATTTTAAATACTTGTTTAATATGGGAAATAATGCACCTATAAGGATAAACTTAATAAATACAGGTGATAGTAAAGAGATTCTCCAGGGAATATTTAAATATTATATTAAACAATTAAAATTAAGTAAGACCGGAGAAGTGCTACCTATTGACGTATTTATATATTCAAATAAGAATATCACTAATGCTTTTGAAGAGGTAGCATTTAACGATGATATTAATAATTTAAAAGAAACTTATAGGTTGGATTTAAATTTAGATAATATGTCTGAGGAAGATGTGTTAAATCTGTATAGAAGTAAAGTACATTTTTATTCCAAAAAAATTGAGGAGGGAATAGAATACTCTCATATTACATTTTTAGAAATGAACAATGATGCTAAAGTTATAACTTCGATTATGGATGATATTACATCAGGGGTAATGCTAAATGGAATAATTTCAGGAGTTCCCTCGGTATTTCTTGGAGATTCCTATAGAACTGGATTTGGCACAAAATATGCAAATATAAATAATAATTTGATGAAAATAGCAATGAGTCTTAATGCCCTAAACGCAGCAATTGGAGGGGAACCATATAATAGAAAACAATGTAAAGCAATATCAATATCCAATGAAAATAAAAATAGACTAGATAATATTTATGAAGCTAGCCATTGGGTAACATTTATAGATCCTAAAGTAGACTTAAATTTCTTTAAAAATGACCCAAATGCAAAAGATTTGTTGATTATACATTATAGTGATCAATATACAACTGCTGGAGGATATGATGCAATAACCGTTACAAGAAAATCAGGTCCTTATCAAAGAGTTATAGAAGAGTTTTTAACTCAAAATGGGATTGAAGATTCACATGATTATTCACCAAATATAATTAATATGTTTAATGCTATTAATGGGGATTGGCTACTAAGATTATTGTCCAGTAAATCATATTTTCCTAAGGAAAAAATAAGTATATTATCAGCTATTAAGTTGGCACTTGCTGAATTTAAAAAGGATAACATTATATGGGTGCCAATATCTTTAGAAGAAATATTAAGAGTATCTGGAGGGGCAGGACTTAAGAAAAGTGAAGGGCTTTTTTCAGCTAAAAACTTAGGGTTCCAAAATAATGGAGCAACTAGTGATGATATTCTTTTGATAGGAGTAGAAATTATTGGAGAAAAGGTAGCTATTCATTTTTATCCCATAGAAGTTAAAATAGGAGAAAACTCCTCTTCATATATAGAGAAAGGTATACAGCAAGTAAAGTCAACTAAAAAAATATTTAATGAAACCCTACTTCCAAATGAAAGAGGAGTTATTAGTAATACCCAAAAGATATATCATAACTTCTTAATGCAGTTAGTAATAACTAGTGCAGAAAAGCTTGAACTTTATGATATATGCAAAGAAGAAGGATGGAAGCATATAATTGACTCTGATTTAAGAAGAAAATTACTTAATGAAGAGTATGAGATAAGCAATTATATGGAAGATTTAATTGGAGAAGGAGCTGTTATATCATTTAAAAAGGGAGTTAAATATAATGATATTAGACAAGAAGATGGTGTAATGATTATTGAGATGTCTGAAGAAAATGGTATTAATTTTATAACTAAAAGTGTTCAAGAAATTAGAGAATTAGTAAGTGGTGTTTGTACAGAAGAAATAGATATAAATTATAATAATCTAGCTACGGATAAAGAAATAAAAAAAGCTAATGATAATGACAATTCAAATATTAAAGAAGATATAAAGAAATTTGAATTAGAGGAATTAGTAGATTCATCTAAGACTATTAAAACAATAGGAGAAATAAAGCACAAACAACAAATATTAAGCGACTTAAATATTTGTAATAAATTTATTACTGAAAGTTCAGAAGAGTATGAGCAAAAAAATATGGAGGTTTTATTTGGAGTAAATGAAAGGAATAATAGAGAAGTTTATTGGTACCCCAATGATACAAATAAATTGTTGCATACAAATACTGGAATAATAGGAACAATGGGAACTGGAAAAACTCAGTTTACTAAGTCGATGATAACTCAAATTCATAGGGAATCTAAGTATAATGTAGATGGAAAAGGTATTGGAATATTGATCTTTGACTATAAAGGCGATTATAATAAGTCAAAACAAGACTTTATAGATGCTACAAATGCAAAGGTATTTGAATTATATCATTTACCTTTTAATCCGCTATCAATTGCTAAAACAGTTAATTCAAAACCAATGCTTCCATTGCATACAGCTAATGGATTGAAAGAAACCTTAGCAAAAGCCTTTGGGCTTGGAATAAAACAAGAGACATTATTAAGAGATTTGATAATGGATGCTTATGAAAAGAGCGGTATAATTAAAAATCAATCTGATACATGGAATATTCCTGCACCTACACTTAAGAATGTATATGATATATATGTTAGTAAAGAAGATTTAAAGGAAGATAGTCTATATGCAGCATTTAGCAATTTGATTGATTTTGAAATATTTGAACCAGATCCATTTAAAACTAAAAGTCTTTTTGAGTTAATAGATGGAGTAACAGTAATAGATTTATCAGGATATGATTCAGGTATACAAAATTTGGTTGTGGCAATAACCCTAGACTTATTTTATACACAAATGCAAGCCCATGGTCATAGTAAAATAGATGGTAGTTTAAGACAGTTGAATAAATTTATACTAGTTGATGAAGCTGATAATTTTTTAAGTAAGAACTTTGAGTCATTAAAGAAAATATTAAAAGAAGGAAGAGAATTCGGAGTAGGAACAATACTTTCAACTCAACTACTTAGTCATTTTTCTACTGTAGAAAATGATTATGCAAACTATATTCTAACCTGGGTGATTCATAAGGTTGATGACATTACAAATAAGGATGTTAAGTATATATTTAATACTCAAACTAAACAAGAGGATGAAAGTTTGATTAATAGAATAAAGAGTCTTAATAAGCATTATAGCATGGTAAAGATGGGACATAGTGATAGGCCTATCTATATGAAGGATAGGGCATTTTGGGAACTAGTCAAGGAGAGCTATATTTAATTATAGTATAAAGTATAATATTATTTATTTAACTGTATTTGATTCCTAAAAACCAAATTTCAATAAATATAAACTATTTACTGTTAAGTAGATGGCAATAATTAACAAAAGCTCCCCATTCACAAGAGACCACTGAAAAAGTCCTAGATAAAAATAATCTGAAGCATACTTTTACAACGATAGTTGTAGGAGTTATGCTTTTTTTGTTGTAAAATATAAATATAAACTAATATCTATTGAAGGTGATTCTAATGTTAAAAGAACAAATCGAAATGGTTTTGAGTCCATATATTGAAATATATAACCTAATTATTCCTAAAGATAATATACTTAGGCAGATAAACGAAATGATTGATTTTGCATTCATTTATGATGAACTTACAACGAAATACTGTCCTGATAACGGAAGGGGAGCTATTGATCCTCTAAGGATGTTTAAATATCTTCTTTTAAATGTGATTTATGATTTATCAGATGTTGATGTTGTAGAACGTTCTAGATACGATATGTCATTTAAATACTTTCTTGGTATGGCACCAGAAGATGAAGTTATAAATCCGAGTTCTTTAACAAAATTTAGAAAGTTAAGATTAAAAGACATTAATCTTCTAGATTTACTCATTGGGAAAACTGTAGAAATAGCATTAGAAAAAGGAATAATCAAAAATAATGCAATCATTGTAGATTCAACCCATACAAAGGCAAGATATATCCAGAAAAAACCTAAAGAGATTTTACTTGAACAATCTAAAAAGTTAAGAAAATCAGTTTATGAGATAGATGAATTAATGAAAAAAGAATTCCCGGCTAAAGTTAATAATGGCATTTTAGAGGATGAGATTGATTACTGTGAAAAACTAATAACTGTAATTGAAAAAAATGAAGTAATATCTCAGCACCCTAAAATTAGAGAGAAAAAGAATCTATTAAAAGAACTAGTGGAAGATGATTTATAGAGGCTTGAATCCACTAAGGATAAAGATGCAAAAGTAGGACATAAAACCGTCGATACATCATTTTTGGGGTATAAGACTCACTTAGCTATCACAGAAGAAAGAATAATAACTGCTGCTATTATAACATCTGGAGAAAAACATGACGGTAAACAGCTTCAAACTTTAGTAGAAAAATCTCGGGGAAATGGTCTAGAAATTAATGAAGTTATAGGAGATGTTGCGTACTCAGAAAAGGATAATTTAAAATATGCTAAGAAAGAGAAACTAAGCTTAATTTCAAAGTTAAATCCCACAGTAACTCATGGCAATAGAAAAAATGAAGATAAATTTGAATATAACAAAGATGCTGGAATGTATGTGTGCCCTGCTGGTCATATGAGTATCAAAAAGGTGAGTACTCGCCCTAAGAACCGTGCTAAAGATGGTGAAGGAACAGTAGAAAGTTATTTTTTTGATGTTGAGAAATGTAAACATTGTTCCCAAAGATAGGGCTGCTATAAAGAAGGTGCTAAAACAAAATCATATTCAGTATCTATTAAATCAGCTACACATCAAGAACAAATAGATTTTCAAGAAACAGAGTATTTTAAAGAAAGATCAAAAGAGCGATATAAAATTGAGGCAAAAATTGCGAATTAAAACATAGACATGGATATGATGTTGCATCATCTTCAGGTCTAATTGGCATGGAAATGCATGGGGTACTAACAATTTTCGCAGTAAATTTGAAAAGAATAATTGCATTAAATAAGTAGTTTAAGGCAAAATCAATATATTGTATTAATAAAGAACTAGTGACTTTTGATGTGACCCCAATAAGTTAGACTTTGTAGCGTAGTAGTTTTGTGAACTGCTACGCTATTTTTTATGCAGCCGAAAGGCTAAGTCTGTATTCTACAGGACTCATCCATCCAAGC
>NZ_JAHLOH010000029.1:0-12437 GCF_018917285.1 Tissierella carlieri
TGATGATTTCATAGACGAAGCTTTATCATATGCAAAGCGAAATTTAGAGCAATCCAAAGAAACTTAGAGCAATTCTATGAAGATATTGTACTATTTTTTCATATTTAGTTTACAGAGCCAATATTTTTAGAACAATATTTTTATTCTTCCCAATTTAAGTGTTTCGAAAAATACTTGTACAATTATAACCTTCCATTTTTCTCGAATGTTATGTTTAACAAAATGCATGAGCTTGAGCTACTCATGCAGATAGATTTTCATTGATTCATTAAATAATTCTCGAAGTTTATCCTTATTAAGATAATAATAGAACCTATGCTCACACCTTTCGAAGTCCACTATTCCTAATTCTTGTAAATTTGTCAAATGATATGAGGTTGTGGCAGCACTCATCCCTATCTCTTCGGCTATTTCATTTACATACCATGGTTTTTCAGCTAAAAGCTCAATTATGCTCATCCTTCGTTTATCTGAAATAGCCTTTAGGAAATTTAATATCCTTTCCCTTTCAGGTTCTTCTGTAATAAATCTCCATGTATCACTTCCAAATATAATACACTCTGTACCTTTCTTTGAAGACCAATAGTCGGAACCTCTGAACTTGGAAAAGCTAATATGAATAACAACTTTTGATCCAAAAACATTTATATCCTTTACAAAATATTTTCTACAAAATCTTTCAGGGTTTGATAAAAATTCTCTCTCATACTGTTCTATTGATGGAACTATTGCTTTATATATTTCCTCCTCAAAAGGCATATAGGCCTTTTCATAAAACTGCTTTAAAAGCATAATATATCTTTGCTTTGTTTCTCTAGCATTTTCAATACTTTCTATAAGCTTTTGGTTCATATCTTCATCGGATAATTCAAGCTTTTTAATGATATTCATCAATTCATTCGGATTGTTTTGAACACTGTTCCAATCATAGACTTCACGAATATTCTTATTATTATTTTCGAAAAATATACTCTCTATGGCATATGAAAGCATTGTATATTCATCACTTTTATCAATTATTTCAAAAATCTCTTCGATAGTATTGACCTCAGGATTATGATTCAGGTACGACATATAAATAGTTACTCCCATTGTAGTACTATAGATACACGCATATTTATGAAAAAAGTACTGAAGTTCCCATCTTATATAACTTGATAACCTTCCTTGCATATTTTCCACCATTTTTAATATACTTTGCATATTAGCCTTTTCCTTTTCATCAACATCCTTTAAAAATTCATCCTTAAAGGATACTGCAATAAGTGAATATAGTAGCTCCAAAGGTTTACTAAACATAAAATTAAATTCTTTACCGTTTATCTTATGTATCATTAGGCACCCTTCTTTCGAATTCATTCTAATATTTATATGTTTTTATATTTATCTAATGTTAGAATATTACTAATTTTAATTATTGTCAAGTTATAATTATAAACTTTTTCATAGCTTTTGATTTGTTTTTCTCTTTTATTAAATTTATTATATCTTATTTTGAAGAGACCTCTGAATCTGGATTATAAGTTGGCAACTCTATCATCTTCCAGAATTCATGGAAGAATAGTCTGGTGCACTAGGTTTTCTCACTATACTCAATTTATTTTCTGGTGAAAGTAAAGTCCTGGATCCATCTGATCGCTCTTAAGCCTCCAATATCTCTTCTGGTTGCTCTGATATTTCTGATGTTTCCTTTTCTATTGGCTTGGATGGAGTACATCCAACTAGTGAAATCATCATTGCTAAAAATAAACACAAAAATCTTTTCATCTTAGCTCTCCCCCTATACCGCTAGTTTTTATTGCTTTAAATATATTTTTAAGTAATATACTTATTTAATATATCACTAGACCATAGCATTCCCTTGAATCAATTTAAATCTGATAAAATAACCCCATGACTTTTAAGATTACCAAGTTCATCAATTGTAATCATAAAATCTGACCATTCATTGAGCGACCATTTATATTTTATACCTATACTCTTCCAAAGCTTTCTATAAATTTTAATGCAATAGGAGAAATGATTGCAGCTCATCTGGAGTAAGAGTACTCCGAGATTCAGGAAAGCACGTCCTTCTGCTTGATCCTGACGGAGAATACCACACCCTGACCCGGAATCTCGAGGGCTGTTATACCGATCTTATGGGCGGCGAGTACCTGATTAGTGCAATGCAGTCCAAAGTTTTCCCAAACATCAGGAGGCATCTGGTAAATTTGTAGAAAATTGTAGTAAATTGCAAAGAATTGTAAAAATTTGCAAAATTCATAAAATTTGTAAAATTTATCTTGACTTCTAATAAATGTTTTAATATAATTCATATATACACCATGGTATAATGCAAAAAAGGTAGAACGTCGTGTCATACTAGGGGGGTGAAAATATAATGAAAATGAAGCCGATTATTGAAGCTAGTTGGAATTTACAAAATGAGTCAAATCAGGAGAATTCACAGATGGGACCAATGGTAGGAATTGGTAATCAATGGTGCTGTGCTTGCTAAGCTTAGTAAGGTGGTTTAGCTTACTCTCTTACTGAATATTTGTTTCGAAAAAAGCTAAGCTACATAGCCCTTCTATCACAATAATCCAAAGTGTTCAGTGATAGAAGGGTTTTTATCACAGATAACATCCCGTCAAACATTTTGCTTATTATGGTTTGCGGCAATGTGATTTGTTGCGAAATTATGTGTGCACCATAAACTTGGCGGAGATGATGGGTATTTGGCTTATATATACTTTGGACATCCTCAGCAAGCGTGGGACTTCATTAACACAACAATCAGCTTTAGGGAGGGAAAGCAATGAGATTAATTAAACACATGATATTTGTAGACATACACGATAACAAAAAACTGTTGATAAACTCTTTAACAGGCACTATGGACGAAATTGATGCCCCTATTTACGAAACCTTGTCCAAGTGGCAGACTTGTGAAGAGATTGTAACGGAGAATGATTTGGAGGCTGAGTTATTAAGCAATCTCCAATCCAGAGGATATCTGGTAAATAACTACGAAGAGGAAATAGCCAAAAAGAATGAAATTTTAAAGGTATTGCGCAACGATCACATTCAAAGGCAAAAAGACCAAAGAACTATCGTCTTTGTTATGACTTATGACTGCAACTTCAGATGCCCTTATTGCTTTGAGGGTGATGCCTATCTTAAAAAAGAGGTCATAACTCTGGAACAAATTGATGCCGCCTTAAAGCTTGCGGGTGAGGGCGTGGAGTCAATATGTCTTTTTGGAGGAGAGCCGTTGCTTCCAAAAACCAGACCTGCTTTGGAACATCTTTTTAATAAGGCTCCCGATAAAACATATCAAATTTTCACCAATGGGTATTATCTGATAGAATCCCTTGATTTACTTTTGTCTATAAATATTTCTCAAGTTTTAATCACTTTAGATGGCAGTGAAGAGTCTCACAATAGCAGGAGGGTCTTAGCTAACGGAAAGCCTACGTTTAAAAAAATTATGGATGGTGTAGAAAAGTGTTTAGAAAGCGGGATAAATATCCGAATCAGAATGAACCTTGACAAAAGCAATTACGAGGAAGCAATTGATTTAAGAGAAAGACTGCTTGACAGATTTTCAGAATATAAGGACAATTTATCGTTTGAATTGGCCACACTGCTTGGAAATTCTTATGATGAACGAATTGATATAATGACTGAAATATATCATTCGGATATAAAGCACTCCTTCGAGGATAGGGAAAGAATAAACGATTTTATAACTAAAAAAAATTCAATACTGGATCACTTAGTATATGGCAGAGCCATAAATCCTTTGTACTCCTATTGCTATGCACACGTAGATGGCATGGCGTTTGACCCCTATGGCGATATTTATCCATGCTTGGGGTGTGTTGGCAAGGACCGCTTTTCTATAGGAAAGTATCATCCCTTAATTGAGTTCAAGGAAAACTCAATACGTAACCGTAATATAGAAAAAATTCCCGAATGCAGGGATTGTACATATTCTCTTCTTTGCGGAGGAGGCTGTCCTTTGGGGTTAGATGGAAAAGGTGATTTTTTCAGGCCTGTGTGCTATTCCGTCAAAACTCTTTTGCATAAAGAGCTCCCCTTATTTTATAAAGAAAGGGAAGAAGCTATGAAAAAAACCGAGGAAACAGTAAATAGTGCCTATTGATGGAACGGGAAATCGTCAGCCCCAAAACCATAGATGCACACGAAAACGCTGTAATCCGTTGATACAACTGGATTTACAGCGTTTTTTCTTATTCGATGAGCTTTATCGTTCATCTGATTTATTATACCCTTTAGAACGCCTTACCTTAGGTTCAGATACCAGTTACCTGACAGGCGACACCGCAGTTACAGTGGTAGCCACAGCAGCTGCAGTAGTATTAGGGAAAGCCATTAGCACAACCATTAACCCTATAACATTTTTATATAACAATATATTGTACCATTTTCTAAATTATAGATTGATGGCCAAACAGTATCAAATCTTTGTTTACGGTCATATTGTCACATAAATCCCACCTTTATGGTTGACTATTACTCTCTTGTATAAAAAATAGAATACAAGGATTATCAACTGTTCTCTCCAAGTGTCATGCGAAATAAAAAAGAAGCGAAATCTTATCTTGCCTTAAATATTTGTACTTTTTTTACTTTATCAAGTCTTAATTCCCAAAACGTACCTTGAATATATTCTCCTGAAGAGTAAATTTCATTATTAAGACATTCTTTTATATTAAATATTTTATCCCATGATTTTTCAATTAAATCTTGTCTTTCTTCTTTTGATAATGAATCCAACCATTCACATTCAGCATCCAATTCTTCTTCATTTGTACTATTTCCTATATACCAATTATTTAGAACATAATGCCATAACTCAAAGTCACTTAATAAAACTTTCTCATCTGGAATCTCTAATTCAATGCAAGCCATTTGTTCTCCCGATGGCCCATGAGCAGAGTGCCTTAAATCTGGTTTCTTATGTTGCCCTTCATAAATGTACCATCCCCATATAGGATATATATTAGATTTATAAGAGCTATCACCTATTTTATTTATCATTTTATCCCTAATCCAATTATATTGCTGTAAGAATGAATAATCTTCATCTTTTAAATAGAATGCTAACTTCGCATCACAGGTGACAATCTTATCTTCTTTTAGTTTCTCCCAAACATCAATTGATTGAAATGTCCATATCCTCATATTTAAAATCTCCTATTTTTTAATTTCTTCAATACTCCCAATTTCAGGTTACTTTTCCTATTTCTTATCTTAATTATATGCTATTGTCAATATCCAGACCTTTATAAAATATCAAAGTAGTCACCATCAATATCTAATAATATTGACGGTTTATCTTTATAATATATAAAAAGCTTATGCAAAGGTCTTGTTATTGAAACATATAACAATTTTATATGGAGTTCATCATCTATATAATTATCCTTTGAACAGTTAAATATTATAACAGCATCAAATTCTAGCCCTTTTGATAAATATATTGGAATTACTACTACTCCACCTCCATAGGAAGTATCTTTGTCAGTAATTAAATGTATATTATCATCCATAACATTCTTCAATGCTTGGTATACTTTTGTACTCTCCTCGGTAGTCTTACATATTACAGCAATTGACTTATGGCCTTCTCCTCTAACTTCATTTATCCTTAAAGCTATATCATTAATAATCTCATTATCATTATTCTTTTTTATAATTAAAGGCTTGTCTCCTGATCTTAATACAGGCTCCGCAAGAGTTATTTCTTCTTTTCTCCATTTTTTTATAACTTGATTAGCAAAGTTCATTATCTCCATTGTGGAACGATAACACTTTTTTAACCTTAGTAATTCCTTATCAGAACCTGTAAATACATTATCCATTAACTCTTTCCAATTTCCTATACCTTTATATGAATGTATTCCTTGTGAAATGTCACCCACTATTGTAAAAGAATCATTACTACTAAGCTGCCTTAATATATACATCTGAAGCTCACTATAGTCCTGTGCTTCATCCACTATTATATGATTATACTTTCCTTTTAAAGATAGTCCTTCAAGCTTTAAATGAAGATATAACAGCGCAGCTAAATCCTCTCTCTCCAGCATTTCATTATCAAATATTTTCTTAGAATAGTCACTTACAAATGTAATAGTTCCTTTATCGAGCTCTCCATTACTATATTTCTCCAATTTCTCACAATCTGATACTAGACCTTTATATAGTGTTAGGATATCAAGATCTTCCCATTGGTCAAAATATCGTTTTATGGCTTTATACATAGAATCCTCTAGATTTTTATTAATCATATCCCTCTTGTCATATACCCGTATAATCTTATCTCTAATAGTCTCTATATCTTCTACAGAATCCTTCAGCTCTTTTATTTTCTTGTCACATTTTCTGGTAACTTTCTCCTGAATAGTCTTAACTCTATCTGAAATATTTGATTCGATGTATTTTTGTATTCTCTTTGAACGTGGTACAATAGGAAGGTATTTATAATCTTCTTCATACATTTTTAGAACTTCATCATATGAATATATAATAAGGTCATTGATTTTAAGATCAATTTTGGGAACTAAACTCAAAGATAAATCAACAACATATTTATCTATTATATCTTTTAATATCATAGAGCCTTTAAAAAACGAACTTAACTGTAAATTTTTTCTGTACCCTGCTGATAGATTCTGATAGTCTAGCAGCTGATAAAACTTAGTTTCGATATCTGCCAACTTATACTCTGTATCCAATAAAGACATTACAAGATCTTCAAATGTAGATTGCTTTATTTCTTCAACTCCCAAATCTGGTAATACATCGGAAATATAGTTTAGAAAAAGATTGTTTGGTACTATAATAAGCAACTTTTCAGCATCGAATATCTCCTGATAGGTATACATAAGATATGCTATCCTATGTAAAACAATTGTAGTCTTTCCGCTTCCTGCTACTCCTTGGACTATCAGAACCTTTCCTTTATCCGCCCTTATGATGTCATTTTGTTCACTTTGTATGGTATTGACAATATCCTTAAGTCTATTATCCTTCTTTTCCCATAATGCTGTTTGAAGATATTCATCCATAGGAGTAAGTCCTTTATCAAAAATATTAATTAGTTCCTTTTTCTGTATTTCATATTGCCTTTTAAGCTCCAAATCTCCTATTATTAATCCTCCAGGTGCTTTATACATTACCTCTCCTATTTCACCACTATAGTATAAACTTGCCATAGGGGCTCTCCAGTCAATAATAAGCATTTTGTTATCATCTTTCTTGGTTAAACTTGTTTTTCCTACATAAAAGGTTTCGTATCCACTTTTCCCAAGTTCTTTGAAGTCAATCCTTCCAAAATACGGTTTATCTTCAGCTCTTCTCAGCTGATTAAGCTTTCTCTTATTTGCTTCATGAATTGTAGCTTTTACAATAACATCATCGCTATAATTACCACCTACAGCTCTCTTAAGTTTTAACAATTCTTCATCCATTTTTTCTACTTCATCTGCAAGATAATCTATCTCGCTGTCTATACATTTGCAAGTATTCTTTAAATATCTATCTTCCGCATTAAATGCTGGATGTTTTTGAGCCTGCATAAGACCTACACCTCCAATATAAAATTATAGATAAAAAAACGTTTAAGCGGTGAAATGACAGTACATTAATTCTATATAATATATAGAAAAAAATAAAGTCCATGATACTAATAAATACATGGCTCTATTATATGAGAAGAGTATTATATCATATAATCTCTATAATTCGTAATATTTCAAATTATTTCTTGCATCTTTGTCGTTTGTAGGCTATAATATAATGAAGAAAGAAAAAAGGTCATTTGCTCTAGAGAAATGACCTTTCTTCTATATTATGTAAACCAATCTAGGTTTTTAACTTTCACTTTTTGTTAATAACTTTATTCTTCGGAATTTCAATTAAAATATTTTTTAAATTATTTCCTTTTGCTTCTCTTATAATAGTAATATCAAGCATCATAAAATTCCTTATATATTATTCCCATTTGAAGAATCGAATAGCTACACCAGTACATATTACTGCAAAAGCAATCATGACAATAATAGGCATCGTTACGCTTTCTATCGTCAAACCAAGTGAAGCCGCTTTTATAAGTTTTATTCCTTGAGTTAGAGGTAAAATATCTGCAATTTTTTGAAGTGCTATTGGCATAACTTCATAAGGCAAAGTTGCTCCTGAAAAAATTAACATAGGAAAATATAATACACTTGCTATAATGCTTGCTATCTTTATATTCGGAGCAATACCACCTACCATCATACCTATGCTAAACATGGATATCATTACCAAAAAGTAAGAACCTAAAAATTGAGGCCATGAACCATTAAATCGAAAACCAAAGAAAATTGCTGCTGTAGCATAAACAAGTATAAGTGAAGCAATAGAGTAAAGTATATAAATTACCACTTGTACTGCTAGAATCATAGCAGGACTTATAGGCGTTACCTTAAATCTTTTTAAAATCTTCTTATGGCGATAGTCAGACACGACTAAGGGTAAACCCATCACGCCCCCTGCACATATTGCAATCGTAACAACAGCTCCAAAAGATTGTTCTAAAAATGTGTATCCCGCACCATCAAAAGCCGACTTATTTCCGTATATAATACCTAAAATAATTGTTACCACTATAGGCATACAAATTGCAAAAATAAACATATCCATTCCTCGTAGGGATAATTTCAACTCAGTTTTTAACATTGTTTTAAATATTTTCATTATTACATTCCTCCTCGTCTGTATACCATAGATAAGCTTCTTCAAATTTTTGAAATGGACTCTTTGAAATCGCCTCTTGTACAGTTCCATAAAAAATGCTGGTTCCCTTTTTAAGAATACAGATTTTATCACACAATGCTTCTATCTCGTCCATAAAATGAGAGGTTAAAAAGATAGTAAGCCCTCTTTTTTTCAAATCTGAAAGGCATTTCCATACCTCCCTTCTTGCTCTGGCATCTAATCCTGTTGTTAATTCATCTAAGAAAACAACGTCTGGATTAGGAATTAAAGCAAGTATAATAAATAAGCGTTGTTTTTGCCCTCCTGAAAGCTCATTTACTTGGCTTTTGGACTTATCAGAAAGTCCAAATTGTTTTAGCAATGCTACATAATCTGATGGATGCTTATAAAGAGCTTGTGTAACTTCACAAAGTTCTGCTACAGTTATTTTGTCTTGATAATTTGATTCTTGAAATTGGACTCCAACTCGTTCAAATAATTCCTTTCTCTCTGTTTGCGGATTCATTCCTAAAATTGAGATCGACCCGTTGCTAAACTTTTTCGTCCCTAAAACACATTCAATTGTAGTACTTTTCCCAGCTCCATTTGCACCAAGCAATCCAAATACTTCTCCCCGCTCAACTGATATGCTAAGGTTATTTACGGCCTGTGCATTTCCGTATGATTTGCACAAAGCATTGATTTTAATTGTTTCCATATTTATAAACCTCCTTTTTCTTAGTATATAAAAAGAATAACACCAGAAATAAGTCTGGTGTTAAACTGTAACCTTCATATTAATTTATTCTTGAATAACCTTTAATCAACTTAAAAATACAATTTGCATCAGTATTAACCAATAGGTTAAGTTATATGGATATACTTTTCCAATTTACAGTAAATTCTATTATTAATATCATTGTTTTAGATAGCATTTTGATAAGATAAAAATTTATAAACAGCTATTGGTTTATAGACATTTGGATTATAATTATTTGGACTTTTTAATGTATATACCAAAGCATATGCCTGCTCAGTTGATAGTTCAATAGGCTCTACTCCGTAATAATAATTAGCAGCTTCTTTAATCCCATAGCATCCCTCACCAAAATAGACAATATTACAGTATAATTCCAGTATCTCATCTTTTGTTAACATCTTTTCAAGGTCAATTGCTACAAAAGTCTCTGCAATCTTGCGTTCGTACTTTTTTTCAAAAGAAAAATATAAATTTTTTGCAAGTTGTTGAGTTATTGTGCTTCCTCCTTGCACTAAGGAGTGAGCCTTTATATTATTATACATAGCTCTCCCTATTGCGAGAAGATCAATACCGAAGTGACGATAAAATCGCTTATCTTCCGACTTTAAAACAAGCTGTAAATACTCATCTGAGATTTTATCAAGTTTTATATAATTTTCATCATCCCTAACTTGATTAATTGCATTTTCAAGACTTATATCATTTATAACAGATTGATACATTTTATATCCAGTAATAATAGTCGGAGCTGTAAATATACCTAGTACAAAAATACCAATAAGAAAAATACATGTAATGAAAGTAATTATCTTCTTTTTCATTTTTATTTGCTCCTTTCGCATTCTATCAATTAATTATAGTATATCAACCATAGATTTGCCATACATTTACCTTACAATCTCCTAACAATTTTGTAAGAATAAGAAAGTGATAAATTCTTAACCTTTTTAAAGACATCTTCACCATAGAATAATATACTTCTCGCCTCCCCCCTGGATATATATATTATTCTTTGAGAGTATCCCAAATATTGCATTCTTCATTATTAAAATATATATTTTACTGTAAATATCTTACTTTCACATTTGCACCTATTTTGATTTCTCCCTTATCCGCAGAAGTTTCATATAATATTATTTTAATCAAAGTTGCTTTTCCCGTTCCATTTATTCCTACTATTTCTATTTTTTCTTCTTTTAAAGCTTGAAATATTATATCTTTTAACACTTGATTTGCTCCATAATACTTTTTAATACCATTTAATAATATTTCTATCATTTTCATTCTCCACTAAAAAATAAACCTAGGTAAGTAATAACCTACCTAGGCTCATTGCTTTATCAATGTAATTTAATTAATAAATTCTTATTTTTGCAACTAAATTAATATGCCAATACCTCATAGCCATCGTCTGTCACTAGTACCATCACTTCCCATTGTGCCGATGGCTTGCCATCTACTGTATAAGCAGTCCAACCATTCTCCCTATCCAAAAATATTTCGTCTGTACCCATATTGATCATAGGCTCTATTGTAAATATCATGCCCGGTACCATTAACATTTCAGTATTTTTCTTTGAAACATAACTTATCCAAGGATCTTCATGAAAACCTATACCGATTCCATGTCCGCCAAAGTCTTTCACAACAGAGTATCCATTTTTAATAGCATGTTCATGAACTATTTGACCCATATCCCCGAGAAAACTCCAAGGTCTTACTTGCTTTAGTCCTAAATCCATGCATTCCCATGCTACATGAACCAGTTTTTTCTTTTTTTCATCCACATTACCAATACAGAACATTCTTGATGAATCTGAAAAGTATCCTTTATAAATCGTTGAAACATCTACATTGATAATATCCCCATTACACAATACTACATTTTTTGATGGTATTCCATGACAAACTTGTTCATTAATAGAAGTACATACGCTTTTTGTAAATCCCTGATATCCAAGTTGCGCAGGAATTCCTCCTAATTCTTTGGTTTTTTGATAGACAAGTTTATCAATATCATCAGTGGTTATACCTTCTTCAATATATTTTTCTATGGCATCTAAAACTGCTATATTGATTTTACCACTTTCACGTATTCCTGAAATTTGATCCTGTGTCTTAATCATTTTCCTCGAAGGTACTAAATGACCTTGCAGTTTATACAATTCAATCTTATTATCAAATTCATCATGACAATTCTTATATTTTTTATGACTCCCGCACCAACATAAATCATTTCTTCCTATTCTCTTAAACATTTTATCCTCCTTCCATTACTAATTCAATCTTTTAAAGTACCAAGAAATTCTTCTTCTGGCATTAAAAATACATTCGGCTTCATATATATTTGAATAGCAGTTAATCGCTTCCTATATCGAGAAGGAGTACATCCAAAAGCGTCAACAAAAGCTCTTGTAAAGGCTTCTTGAGAAGAAAAACCATATTTTAATGCTATGTCTAAAAACCTAGACTCCGTATCTCTAATTTCTATTGCAGCAAGACTCAATTTTCGTTTAGATACATATTGCTTAAATGTAATTCCAACATTTTCATGAAATTTTGCTGAACAATAAAATGGAGAGTACCCAACATAATTGGACATTTCAACCAGAGTTGGATTTTCTGTTATATTATCTTCAATCCAATCAACCATAATTTCTATCGTTTTTAAAGACAATTATTATCCCTCCTTCCCTCATAGTATTACTATATCATCCATTACTAATAAAAACTTGATATGACTTGCAATACTAATAAGATTAATATGATATTAATGTTCTTGGAATAAAAAAACACCTGATGCTAAATTGCACTAGTCAAGTAAAAGTAGACACAATAAAAAAACTATTCAAAGCCTCGTTCGATACGATACTGAACTGGGCTTTGATAATTTAAAGCATATGCAGGTCTTATATTATTATAGTAA
>NZ_JAHLOH010000041.1:0-11667 GCF_018917285.1 Tissierella carlieri
AGTTAAAAATTAGTTATGGAGATATCTATAAGAAAATATAAGAGAAATGAATATATTATACATGTATAATATATTCATTTCTCCTTAATTACCTATTTTTAAAAATTAGGTCTTGATAATTTAATGAAATTGCTTGAAATGTACTCATATCACACCACCTCCTTTCTTTTGCGAAATGAGGTGGCAACCACACCCTGCACATCGATTACCTTATTCTACGATTTTATCACGGCCAAAACTTTATTTCAATATATTGCTTTTATTTTATGGCTATGTTTTAGAATAATAACTACTATTAAGGAAAATCATTTTGAGTGACTGCCCTTAATTCATATTTTGAAAAGATTGTATATTATACTCAATATAATTTTATAAATCTAAATACCATATAAGTTGAACTTCATCTCTATCTTCAATCTCTTCGTAATAAGCATATTCATCTATTCTTCCTAATACTGTACCTTGCTTATGATAAAACTTACATGCTTGAACATTATTATTTTGACATTCAATTTTCATTTGTTTTAATCCTTTTGATTTTGACCACTCAACAGCCATAGGAAATAACTTTGTACCTACTCTCTGTTGCTTATATCTATCGTCAACCCTTATATCCAATAACACACTTATGTCATCTCTACCGCCAAGCAGATGAACATTTTTTGTTTCTGAAACAACAGTAACTGCCCCAATAGGAAATTCGTTATCAAAAGCCATAAAGAATGCCCAATTAGTTATATCAAATTGTTCTGCATATTTTGTTACTTCCTCATATTCTCCTAAATCCTTTATTTATTCTTCGGTTGGAGTTTTTTTAATAAAATCCTTCTAAACCCATTCTCAATCTTTTCTAATTTGAGTATGCTTTTCACATTAACAAGCATTGGAATTTTATCATATTCATCAAGGCATGAACTATCAATCTCTCTATATGTAATCACCTTTTTTACCTCCACTAATAAAATTGACGTGCTAATTATACCAAAACCCATATAATGTATATAATTAAACGAATATTGGTTGTCTTTCTTTATAATCAGTTATTTTGGTCTAATCATAAGCTACATTACATTGAACCATAAAGTTTTTAATTTTCACAACTTCCTTTTCATTTTCAAACAATTGCAACCATTTGAAATATTAACTATAAATTATAATTTTTTTAATATTTACTTTAGTCGATATTAAGATAATGAATTAACTTAACTTTATATTATGCGTATATTGCGAGATTATGGCTTTCTTGCTAAATACAAAACTATTGTATCATAAAGCTTTATATTATTGCCAAAACTCAAAATAGCGTCCTTGATTCCTGCGTAAAATTTTGATTTATACGGCTCTGGCAGAGTTATATGAGAAGCATGTGTACTTATCCATGAGACATACTCATCAGCGTTAAGTTCTTATGTATACATGGATTCAGAAAATTTTGAAAGGGAGATGTTACCACAAAAAAAGATAAGAAAAAACATATAAATACAGGAAAAAAATAATTGAAGAAAAATATTAAACCCTAAGTTTTAATGAAAAAACATTATGAAGTTACGTGAAGAAAATAAGAAAAGAATACAATATTTTAAAGTCCTGATAATTAGACAATATGATCTGTTGATAAGTTACTGCTTTGGAAAGCAGATGTAAGTAAATCCAGACAACAATCATTCCCTCTAAACCTATCGAGCACCAACAAAGTTTAGAGGGAATCAGACTTTAAACTCTCAATCCATATCAAAAGAATTTGAATAATTAGTTGTTTCTAATAAATACGTTGTTTGCAGTCTTATTATTTTCATCTACTGCACAATAAAAACGGCAATTACCTTTTTTTCATTCGAATATTTTATGCTATTTATGGCCTTAATGGAATTATTACACTGTCTAACGTATTGTAAACGGGAGCATAAAAAATCAAGTCAATTTCTTCTTGTGTATTTTTTATATTTGAAAGGACTATTTCAAAATTTTCTTCTTGAGAAACCTGAGTGTTTATGTCTGCATAAGGATCATCCCATATAACTTTTATACCTTCTTTCGTATATTCTTTTAACTGGTCTTGATCTACGTCAACTGAAATATTTTGCAGCTTTAACTTATCAGAACTACCAATGCTTTTACTTATAGTGAGTTTTATCTTTTGTGCTTCTTCTTCAAAGATATGGTTGTTATTATCAGATGTTCTGTAATTAAACTTTTCATTATATTCAATCCATTCTGCAGTATTAATTACCAGTTTATTATATCCAAGACTGAATTCAATAGGTAAAGAATCGTATTTACTCATAGTCATGCTGGAATGTACATCGTTATCTGTAACTGAAATATATGGAATAATCAATCTAATTCCATTCTCTAATTTTTTATCAAAATAAAGTATATTTTCATGGTTATTGTTCGTACTATAGAATTTATTTCCGTGTGAATCCAGAAGATAAATATCTTTGAGCGGAAAAGATATGGATTTTCCCTTATCGTATGACTGTGATAATAGACTGACTTCTAATTTATTTCCCACATAATTCGTTACCGCTGCAATATCTGCATTGATATTTTGGACAGAAATATAGTTATGGCTATCAAAAGGAATTTCAGGAAGTTCGACCATAATAACGGGGATATTAAATTTATCATAAATAATATTAAATTTTTTTGTCGCTTTTAAAAATTCATAAGTACACCGAGCACTCCATTGATAATCATTATTATTTATACTATCACTTGTTATAATAATATCACTTGTTATCAAGTCTGCCTTATTGTTTTCCTCATCTACTACAGTTATATATTTATCAATTTCTTTTTCGATTTTAACATTGCCTTCCATTATTAGTGTGACAGTGTTATCATCATTGTAAGCAGTATTTACCTTTATATAATTTTTATTATCAGACATTTCTACTGAGCCCAAAAGTCCGTATACCTTATTTTCTCCGTCGGTTTGAAATATTTTATTCATACCTGGAAGATAACTAAATATCTTTTGTGCGGCATAACTTATCTGCTCATTAAAAACTAATGTAGAAAGCATCAAAATAGGCAAGATTAAAACTGCCGCCCATTTTAAGTGGTTACGTTTATTATTTTTAACTTTAAATTGTATATTTTCTCTAATGTCATCTGTAATCATTATGCCATTCATATTTTTGTCAACATAATCTTTTAAATTTTCAAGATTGTTCATAAATAATTCCTCCTATTTTATCCTTTAAAAATTGCCTTACCCTTGACAGGCGTGTAAAAGCATTTGACTCTGAAATGTCTAAGATTTGCGATATCTCCTTAACTGATAATTGCTGATAATAATACATTAAAATAATTTCCTTATATGTCTGTTTTAAATTCATGATAGAGCTGAATAACTCACTTTTTTCCAATTCGTCAAATATTTCCTGATCAGAAATTTCATTTTGGACCAACTCCCTATTTTCTAACTTAACTTTCCTTTTCCATGGATTCCGTAGATAATTTTTACAGGTATTTATGCATATCTTTGTAATCCAAGTTTTTTCTGTTGATAGTTCGTTAAATTTATGAAAGTTGCTATAGACTTTTAAAAATGTATCTTGGCATGCATCTTCAGCAAGTTGGTAATCCTTAAGATAAAGATAGCAAAGTCTCAGAATTTCAGTCCCATACTTATCAATCAAATTATTAAAGTGCTCTTCAGCCAGCGTTTTTCTGCTCATTTATAATCCTCCTTTACTTATTAGACACTCCACCATCAGATAACCTTACACATAAGTGTAAAAATATCGTCAGCATTTTTGCTGACGATATTTTTGAACTTTGCTTATTATTAGTAAACCAAGCCTGTCCCACTTATTTTTGTTCCTTGCGTGCTCGTGTACTTAATATAATGTGCTTTATTTCTTACAGCAGTACCATAAGCTGTTACATCATCCATATCGAGTATTGGTGAATTGAATTCAAAGCCGTCATTGCTATAAAATGCAAGCCTCATTTTTGTCTTTGATTATTATAAAAGTAGGATATGATTCGCTCTCAATGTTTTCTATATCTTCTGCTGCATAAGCAAATACAGAAGTTAAACTCAATATAACGCATAAACTAAGTATGAATTTTTTTCATTTGAATACCTCCTTGATTTTTTAGTACATTTTTATAACTTAAAATATTAAATAAGGTTCTTAAATATCCTTCCATGTACTTTGTGCGGTATTAAGTATTCAGGTTAGAGACATTATAGAACATTTTAATTTGTTTGTTGACCTTATATGAAACATATCAACACACTCCTTCCTTGTTATTTTTATGTCATATGAGGTTAATTTTATTTCCCTCATATTCTATACTACTGTAGTTATCCATGATGTTAATTCTATACAATTTCATATATTTAATATGTTCTATCGCTAATTGCAAATATCACATAAAAAAACAACTTTAAGAACTTTGAGAACTACTCATTAAGGTAATGATTTCAGATTTCTGTCCGCTACGGGCAGTTACCATTATTTTTATCCGGTACTCATTATTTCTGAAGAACTTTTAACTATTTATGTCCTTACTTATATAACGCACAAGAAGAAAAAAAGGGACATAATTTTTATTTTTAACATATTATTTAATTGTTTTGAAATATTTTCTGCAACTAAAACAATATCTGAAGAAGAATGGCAAGCAGGGCAAGGTGGTACACACCTTGCGATTTTGCATAAAATTTCCTTACGGAATTTTTGCCAAATCTGCTTGTTGGGGAGTACCACCAATCCCCATTGAACACACAATAAATTGTGTGGCTACGCTCCCTTTGGGAGCTAAAGAATCATAGGTAAGATTACCTCTGTTCTTTGTGTTTTTCTTTTTCTTTCTCCCATATATCCTCACCTAAAAGACGGTCAACATTTGCCTTTGCAGTCAAAACATTTTGTATTTCTTTCTTAGCTGAATGGTATTTCTCATAAGGCAATTTCTTATTCTCTAATTCATCAAAAGCAGCCTTTGCAGCTTTGTGTAAAAGTAAATCAGCAGTATGTTTTTCATAGAATTTTTTAGAGTATCCTGCCTTACGATAAGCAGTGTAAGTATCACGAGTTTTTGAATAGTTGATGATGTGAGTTTTTAGATTTTCTATCTCTGTCATATGCTTTTCAGTGGTTTTAATTTGAACCGATAATTGATTGAAATTATCGGCAACAGTCTGTGCTTTTTTCTCTAAATCCTCATAGCTAAGCAGATTGTTTTCCGTTAAAAAATTGATGGTCTGTGCCATTTGTTTGAGGTTAAAAATCTTTGCCCACCGCTCATAGTCTGCCAGTTTCATTTCTGATAAAAATGCCTCAAAATCGGCAGGTTTTTTTCTAAGTATTTCATCAATAACAATCCTCAATTTTTCAGAATGAGAAAAAGTCTCTTTATCTCCAAGCCACTTGCCATAATGATTTTTCCCACACTTTGGATTTTCAATAATAAATAGTCCATTTTCAAGGCAAAGACGGTCAGATATTTTTCGTACAGTTTTACCAGAACCTAAGAAATCTCTAAACTTTCGTGTACAGTCTAAATAGGTAGAGTTATATATAATATGGTTGTGAATATGAGCTTTATCTATATGAGTAGCTACAATAAAAGCATGATTTGCTTTAGTAAACCTTAAGGCTAATTCATAACCAATTTTATTAGGAAGTCCTGGTGTAACTTCACCTAGTTTAAAAGACTGCCGTATTTGATAAGCTATGCTTGCTCTCTACCTGTAATATCAGAATATATTCGTTTGGATAAAAGGAATTCTCCCTGCACTGTTTTAGGGTCACATTCATAGGAGTTGATGTATTCACTATCATTGGTTTTGTTAGGATTTATTGCATAATCTGTGCTGTCTGCGAGACAGTCTGCAATAGATTTTTCTTCATTTAGGTACATTGAAATTAAACGTGTTGTTGTCATGAAAAGCCCCTCTTTGGATAAATAAAAGCCCAAGGACTATTATCCTGAGCTTCTAAAGTCTCTATCTATTATTTATTCTAATAGTTCAGTATCATAAATTGTATAATCACATCTATATATAAAAAGGTATTTGCCATCTATTAGTATTCCAGTAGACTTGTCTATTCCTGTTGCAAAATAACTAACTTTATTTCCTGCAAATGTAGCTAAAGGTTTTCCAGATTGTGATCTTATCAATACTACTCTACTTTTTCCGGTAGTAAAATTTTTCATATC
Organism: Tissierella carlieri; assembly: GCF_018917285.1. Taxonomy (NCBI): domain Bacteria; kingdom Bacillati; phylum Bacillota; class Tissierellia; order Tissierellales; family Tissierellaceae; genus Tissierella; species Tissierella carlieri. Next base: position 6,184 of record NZ_JAHLOH010000041.1, read on the forward strand.
ATTTACCATTCTATTAACAAAGGGGGTTGACCTATCAATATTTTGAATATCAACTGTTTTACTATATTCATTAAATATATCAGTCAAACCTTCTTCATAAAGGATTAAGCTGCTACCAACATGAACCATTGATTTGCCACCTATAGTTAAATTTATTACAGAAGACTTATTAATGGTATTTCCTTCTTCATCTTTAGAATTAAATTTATCTTCCGAACTAATACTTATTGAACTGCCTTTGATGCTATCAATAATATTGCTTTCTTCGTCATAGGTTTGCACTATAGCAGTTCTTCCCATTAATGCCTCTTTCATTTTTCCAATTTCATTACTAAATAATGCACACCCACTTAACATTGATAGTATAATTATTAATACTGCTAATAATGCTATAAATTTTATCCTTTTAGTTTTCATATTAAACCCCTCCTTTCATTATATTAAAACAACATAGCCTGTATTTCAACTATTTTTACCATACATATTTATCCTTCATAGTTAACTATTCCTTCCAGTATCATAAGTATTTTTAGTCTTACACCTATATTCTCCCTTACATTCTGATATAAATAATAGTTTACCACATTTGGTGCATCTTGTTTTTTATATTCGTCTCCTACTTTTAACTCAACATTTTATATGGTCTTATCTTTACCTACCAATGTAATTTTAACATTTCTATATTCATTTTTAGGTTAGAAAGTTCTTTATTTAAGAATTTTTCATATTACACTTCAGTCTATCTCATATCTAGTTCCCTAAAATACTATTTTCTATATATTTTTAATCTGCAATTAACTTTTTTATAGTCTTAGTTCTTTATCAAAACACCCTTCTAAATGGTATATATCCAGTTGTATATGGCCCATTAAAAATATAATTAACAACTTATCACCATCTTTCATATGCTATTATGAGACCTTTATTTTCACCCAAATGAAAATAAAAAATGGGAGGTGCTATCATGGCCGATTTATTAGGTAGAAGAGATTGTGATAATGGAGATTCCTTATTATTCTTCTTTTTACTTTTAGTAATTCTTTTCTGTAACTGTGATGGTTTTTTCGGTAGAAGATGCTAAATCTCCATATTGAATCGGGGCTTGTCCCCGATTCTTTCTTATGCTTCATTCTGTTTTCCAAACTTTTCTTTATATTTCATACCATCTATCTAATATTTCGGACAATTTCTGCTTCTTCTACTGCTTCAGATACTATCCAGCTTTGTAATTATACTTATTCTAGGACCATTTACTACACTATAAAATTAAGAGTAAGTCTTGTTCTCCTTATCAAATATCTTAAAAATACTCTTTCTCTTAATTCGCTAATCTTCTCACCTAAAATCATTTGTTTCACTACCTTAAATGGTATAGTTTGTTTAATCCAATGCTACCTATGGTATTAATAGCTAAATAAGGGGGTGTATGTATGACGTCATATTTAATATCCTATGACTTAAAAAATAAAGATAAAAATTATGAAAGTCTTTATGGAAAAATTAAAGAAATTTCATACGACAATGCTTGGTGGCATTATTTAGATTCAACTTGGATAATTAAGTCAGATCTATCTCTTTCAGAAATCACTAGTAACCTTACTTCCACAATTGATAAAAATGATTGTTTGTTAGTAATAGAAGTGAAAAATACTTACAACGGCTGGCTTCCTAAAGATGCTTGGGATTATTTGAGAGATAGAATTTTTAGCTAATTATTTTTACACTGAATTAATTCCTAGCATATTAAATCACTATCATTAGAGATAAATTTTTTATTATGCTGTTCTTGAGCTTGAACCTTTAGAGCAGCTACTCTTTTTTTATAGTTCTTTTTTTCTTTACTGTCTATCTTTATAAAATATGTCTATCTCTATATTGTCTATTTATAACAAATCTATTGAACTTAAAATAATATTATCTTCTTACTTCATAAGAATAATATTAATTGTATATTAAATACTTTTTACGCAACATAAAAAATACCATAAGATTCTTTCCTGAATAATACGATATTTCTAATGATATTTGGTTTTAGTAATCATAATATTTAATAATAAAACTATGAATTGAGAGCCTATAATTTTTAATAAGTTCATATTATATAAACTTACTTAATACACTAAACCCTTTGTCCACAACATAGATGTCATGCTCATCCTCTAAACCTATTTTCTCAAATATTCTTTTATTCCTTCTACAAGTTCCTCTACTGTAGAGTATATATTACCTTCCCTCTGCTTAATCAAGCCAATAACAAAGAGATTTCTATATATAAATTGATTTTCAGTACTATCATTTATCAGTGCTTCAATCTTTTTATTATTATCTCTACCTTGCTGACGTACATCTGTATATAAAGCAAAAATAGGTTTATCCATCATATAAAATGCCCCTATTTCAGCAGCAACACCACTATCTATTTCAACACCATCTATTACTGCTATTAAAAATTCACTTTCTCTAAGTTTATCCATATCAGCTTTTGCAATAGTAATAGAATCAGCATATGAACTCTTATCATTTATAGCATCATTCTCTTGAGGAACATATAAATCAATTCCCTTTATTTCTTTTCTTATTTCTGATGCTATCAGTGAATTTAATAATCTGTCTCCCATACCAAATAATCCATTCGCTAAATATGCCTTCATTGAATCCCTCCTAATTATATCTTATATATACAAGTTCCAGTATCAGTAAAATTATACCACATTAAACCTTTCTATCAAAAAGTAAAAAATCCTAGACTTTATTATAAGGTCTAATTTTCATTCTATTACTCAGTTTCTTCTCAAGTTCGTTTAAAAAATTAAATTTTATTCTATATTTTAAATATTTATTTCACCAAATTTAATTAAATTAATATAATAGTATTAGGCGTTTCTTTCTTATTTAGAATCAGCCATGTTAAAAATAAAAAAACACTCCAATTATATAAAGAGACCTCCTAGAAGGTCTCTTTGTTATTTTAAATCTTAAAATAGTAACGACTAGCCAGTCAATCTCATTCAATATTTTGTTTAGCTATTCTGCATTATTATTTAAAAAGGCTAAGGTTTCCCCTAGCCTTTTTGTTAAGCTGCTACTACTATTGCATCATAGCCTTTAGCTCTTAATTCATTTGCTAAAGCATCTGCATTTGCTCTAACACTAAATGCCCCTACTTGCACTTTATATAATCCTCCTACTGTAACTACAATCGGACTATAACCTTTTGCTTTAAGTTCATTTGCTAGATTATCTGCATTCGCCTTTACTGAAAATGCACCTACTTGCACTTTGTAAAGTGTTGAACCACCACCTTGATATGGTATTCCAAGGTAGTTTAATATTCCCTTAGATACTGCTACTGCTAAATCATTTTGTCTATTTCTTAATATATCAGCATCTTGTGCATTAGTTATAAATGCTAACTCTGCTAATGCTGCTGGCATATTAGTTAATCTTAGTACTGCAAAATCTGCCGTCTTAGTTCCTCTGTTTACTGTATATACACCACTTGCTATTATGCTGTTTTGTATAGACTTTGATAGGTTAGCACCTGTTGTACTTCCTGGATAACTATAAGTTTCTACTCCTTTTGCTGATGTGTCGCTAAATGCATTACAGTGAACTGACACGAATACATTTGCACCAAAATTATTTGCTCTTGTAGCCCTATCCGCTAATTCTAAGAATACATCTGTAGTTCTGGAATATCCTACAGTTACGCCATGATTTGCTAATATATTTCCTACTTTTAATGTTACTGATAATGCTATGTCTTTTTCTTGTAACCCATTACCTAATGCTCCTGGATCCTTACCACCATGACCTGCATCTAAAAATACTTTTGCCATAAATAAACCCTCCCTAATTTTTTATTTTTTTGAAGATTACTTTAGTCGACTTTTTCACCTTTCAATATATAAATAGATTCTTGAGAGAGTTTTTACTATGCTAATTTAAAACTTTTTATTTGATTAGTTTTTGCTCAATTACATAAAGCAGATTTAAAACATAGAATCGGAAAATCTTTATTTAAAAAGTATAATATCTTAATTGAAGAAAAAACTTACGAACAAAAAAATAAAGTAGTCCTTAAATCAAGACCTAAATATTCTCTTGATTTATTAATAAGAAACAAATTAATTAAGTAATGAAAATCTTTTCTTCTCTTTACTGTAATTTTTAGATATCCATTTTGAAAACTTACTTTAAACATTCACGTTTCATTAACAATATGAATACTGTGTATTAGAGGTTGAAAAAACCTCATTCTCCTAGATTCTAACAAAATTCTACAGTGTAGAGTCCTTGGGAGGTGTGATGAATGGTAGACAAACAATGTGGTGGAGGGTTCCGTGGCGGATGTTTCGATGATTCAATAATAATCATATTCTTAATATTGATTCTTTTATTCTGCTTCTGTAACTAATATCACAATCTTTTTATTACTCTCCAGGAGGTGTTAATAATGTCTGACAATGAAGTACGTGGCAATTGGTTTGGCGGCGGATGCGGTATGGATACTTCACTATTATTCTTCTTTTTAATTCTAGTGATTATTTTCTGTAACTGTGATTTCTTCTAATTTAGAATAATTAAATCGGGGCTTGTCCCCGATTTTTTATAATCAATAAAAAAGTTCTACTATCAATATCTTAGTGTTAAGAACTTAACCTAAATGAATTTAAAGCAGATTGCCGAAATCTTTGATTTCGTGCAAGTCTCTTATACAGTAGCTAAGAAAAGCTACCTCTAGTGCGAACTTAGAAACTTTTCTTATATTACTATGCTATAGCTATTATGAGACCTTTCAATCCTTTAAGATATTTGATTTCATTATATTATTCTTTCATACAGAACTCCTACTATATTATCTATTACTTAATTATTATAAAATAATAATTAACACTTTATCACTATCATTCATATTCTATTATGAGAGTTCTACTCTTAACTAAATTAGGAGGTGTTCTTATGGGTGGTTTATTTGGCGGAAGAGGCGAAGGTTGTAATGGTATGGATGATTCTTTACTATTCTTCTTTTTACTCTTAGTAATTATTTTCTGTAACTGTGGTGATTTGTTTGGCAGAAGATGCTAGACTATCACATTAATCGGGGATTATCCCCGATTTTTTTTATCAATAAGTTCTATCTTTTGCTGTTAAATACCTCATATATCTTTACTCTGCCAAATCTTCTCTAATTTTTACATTTCTAAGGTACACAAACTATATTCGAGTCTTAACCATGTCGATAAGGTTGCATATCAGACCAAAATCCAAAACTATCCTAAACAGAGAAAGTATATATGTGATCAGGTGAGTTATTTCAAATCAGCAGATATGAAGAATAAACTATTAAAATTAGACAGCTGGGTTGAACTGACCTTTGTCAAGTAGACAGGTAATTTAATTAAAATGTTATGCACATTTGGATGCATGGTTTCGATATTCTAAAGGAGCCATGCATCTTAGTCTTTTTTGAAATCTCTTTTC
>NZ_JAHLOH010000039.1:0-10572 GCF_018917285.1 Tissierella carlieri
AAGTGCTAAATCCTGATAAGAAACCTCTGTAGTTAGATACAACTCTACCACATGAAGCTTAAATTCGAAAGAGTAAGTTTGATTTTTTCGTTTTCTCATTAAACCATCAGAGCCAAATTGATTGTATGCAGAAACCCATTTTTGTAAGTCCCTCGTAGAAGAGATATTATATTTTTCAGATAGAAAAGCGAATCCGCCCTTTCCAGCTAAATATTCTTGCACAACTTTCATCTTAAATTCATAACTATATTTTGCCATTTAAAAACCGACCTCCCATCAGTTAGATTCTTAGGTCTAACTTTTGGGGGTCGGTTCATTTTGATTACATGCTTTTTTAATGTGAACTTTCTTTTGATTTCCATGTGCCCTATTTCTATAAAAAATTCACTTTTATAATTCAAATAAATCATTTATGATTGGGATTATATTAAATAATGGCTCTTCATATGGATGAATTTTCTTAATAGCTTCAATTGCATTTTTAACATATTCCATTTTACACCTTACTTCAACCTTGCACTCCTCACCTTCACAGATCTCTCCAACCTGGCCATTATAAGGATTAGCTCCTTCTAAGGGTCTCCAATATCCCTTAACATTAGTTACAGACATACAATTATCATAATCTCCTACTCTACAGGCATTTGCTCTATTCAGCTCATCTCTTAGGTCCATGATATATTCTTCTGGAATATAGATTTCAATCTTTACCTCTTTAATTTCCATAGTTTTATTCACTCCTGTTATACCTTAATCTTTATATTTATTATTACAAACTCTACCAACTGTAAAGTTTTCAGATTTCATCTTTACTTTTAAAAAAAATTCAAATAATATTGATACCATCAAGACGTTAATTAACTGCTCATATGAACATAACATACCTCATATCTAGACTCTTACTTTTCTCTTGGTCTATTTTTCTTTTTTGCACTTAATGATTCATTTATATGAACTACATGATGTCTTGTAGCTGGCATCAATATTATCCCTGCTGCATTTTTTCTTCCCCAGAAATCTATTAACCAATTTGCTCCTTCAACATCTAAAACTGCACCTTCTTCCAAAACACGATTCAATCTATCTTTTTCAATTTTTCTTTTCATATCAGCTGGTTTAAGACTTTTTATAATTTCTATTGTTCTTCTTCCTACAGCTACTCTATAATTTTTTAATTCCTCCATATTAATATTTTTACTAAATTCCATTATATCTTCTCCTGTCATTGCATTTCCTGTATCAATTATTTTGGAATTTATTTTTTCTTTCCAATTTTCCACATTAAAAACTTGTTCACTTCCAGCAACTAATATATTCATTGTTATATCTTCTATTCTTGAAGAATGCCATATACCATATGCTATAGTTCGTCCTTTTTCATTTGTGGAAGTTCTAAATGTATTTTCATCTAATCCTTCCCATAATTCATCTTCAAATGTTTTCTTATCTATTCCTGACATATTGGATGAATGAACCATTGAATGTAATTCCAAACATAACTTTATACTTTCTTCAATATTATCTCGTTTAAGAATTATCTCCCTCAATTGTTTTATATCTTTATTCCAAGATTTTATATCCATTTCATATTCTCCCTATAGTTCTTTATTATATCTTTTTATTTCGACAACATAGTATCAAATAAAAAAGTTATCCAAATAATACTAAACAAGAGTCACATAGCTTGCAACTTAAATTAATCATCTTCAAATTTGTATTTCAATTGCTTCAGATGTTTTGGCAGAACGAATATAATACATCTTCTACACCCCTTTAAACTTCATTCCATAACAAGCACTATTTCTATTTATATACCCTTATTTCTTTTAACATATAATTAGCATATTCTTTCAATATACCCTTGCTATATTCCATTTGATCTAATTTATTAGTATATACATTAACAGCATCTTCCACAATTCTTCTATATTTTTGTGGTACAACTTCCTTAGCCCAATTTCCAGCCTCTAGCTTTGAACAAACTACATTTTCCTTCATATAATACAATACCCTACATAAATTTAAAGTAATGTAAACCGTATTTTCCACTATATTTTCCTCAGCATTTTCTATATCATTAACAATTGAATCTATATAATATTTTCTTGGTACATCTGCAAATACTCCCCCAATCTTTTTACCATATAAACAAATGCCTCTATTTATAACTATTGTGAAATGAGCAGCTAAATCCTCATCCGTAGAATTTCCACAAATATAATTATTATCAGATAGATACTTTTCTCTATGAGAATCTGAATAATGCAATTCAAATGGTGTGGGATATATAAATTCTTTCGCATACTTTTCTAGAACAATACTCATCTCTATTCCTTTTTTAGGTAAATTGTCTAAATGTATTATTGATTCAATAATATCTTTCTTCGTTGCAACATCTATAGCTTCTCTTACTACAACAAGAAAATCTATATCACTTTCATTTGTATAGCATCCCATCGCCAATGAACCATGTAAATATATTCCGACAAGATTTTTATCTAATATATTTTTATACCTTTGAACTATAATATCTAGTATTTTCTTAGGTTCCATCTTCTCACCTTGCTCTAATATTTCTTTAAAAAATCTGAAAGTAATGCTATGATAACAAGGAATGTGGACATTTTATTAAATAAAGTCCAACATCATACAAAGATAAGGATTAGGTCCTTATAAGAGCCTCCAATACCCTTTAACATTGGTTATAGACATACAATTATCATAATCTCATACTCTATCTAGATTTTATTTTATATTTTAAGTATTTCTTTAATGCTACAACATGCATGGGATAAAAGGCTTTTTCATTACCTTCTAATAGTTCTTGCAACTCCTTCAATGATATCCATCTAATATTTTTTGCTTCATTTGTATTTTTCAATAATTCTCCATTGGCTTTACAGATGAATGTTTGTACCATTATGGGATATGTACCTTGGATATTTTGACTACATGAAAAAGGAATATAATTTAAAACTTTATAATCATTTTCTTGAAAAATTAGAGCTTCATTTTCGCCTTCAATATATGTAACTTCCAGCCCTGTTTCTTCCCAAATTTCCCTTCTTAAACAATCGAAGATGTTTTCAAATTCTCTAATCTTACCTGCAGGTATTTCAATCAATCCTGATTCTGCTTTGGCATTGTCTTTATACCTATCTTGAATTAATATGTAATCTATTCCAGATATATTTTTCTCAATTATTCCGCCTACACCAGGCTTAGAAAACAGTTCCATAACTTTATCCTCCTAAGTTTATATGCCTGTCCTTATTAAAATATGGGGCTGGGTATCTCTAACCCTATACTCTGCAATGTAACATAGCTCTTGTGATCATATATTATTGTAAAATGCGACAACACAATTTTTTCTTCTAAAACAGTTCAATTTCTAAATCCAATGTTACGATTACACCACTAACATATCTAAATTATTTTCCGTATATACTTCAACATTATTTTTAATTAATAGTTCTGCAACTAAGCCATTTCCTTCTATCAAATTACCTGAAAATGTTCCATCATATATAAGTCCACAACCACAGGAAGGACTTTTCGACTTTAATATTGCTTTTTTGATGCCTATGGCTTTGGCAATTGCTAGAGTCTTTTTCGCACCTTCAATAAATTGTTTGGTAAAATCTCGTCCATCCTTGCTAATTACTTTTATATCTCCATTCTCATATGTGACAATCTCACAGCTTGACCTTGGAGTAGGCAATCCGGCTAACTGCTCTGGACACACAGGTATTGCCTTTCCTTGGTTAACCAATTCCACTATGGCTTTATGTTCACTATTTCCTCCATTATATCTACAATTAATTCCTACTAAACATGAGCTCACTAGATACATACTTTAATAACTCCTTTTATCATTTTAAATAAAATACAATTTTAAATTCTAGACTATCATTGATACCTCGACAAGTAATAATATGACAACTATCACAACAAACTTAGGCAACAATGATCTCTAATTAAAGCTACTTATTTTTGTTAAGGTATCTTTTATTTGTTCAGTTAGAATTTGAGTATTATCTAATCTGATTAATCTAAAATATAAACTTCTTAATAAATTTTTTACATTAATTAATAGATTATGATCTTCTGGATATATTCCTGTCCTTTGTAATACATTAAAACTTTTTATCCATTCACAAAATTCTTCATCAGTTATTATTTTTCTATTGAATATACTTATTATTGCAGTTACTAACCTTTCATCTTCTTCATTAATATATACATAATTATTAATACAGATTTTATTTTTAATTATATCTAGCATGTATAATAACTCTTCATGTCCTATTTCCGAGCAAATAACTAAATCATCTAGTGCATCTGCAGCATGTGCAACTGAATGTGCCCATCCCTGATCTTTTACATATCCCCTTAAATCTTTCTCCTTTATAAAATAATCTACTACTTTTATATAGACTTCTTTAATATCCTTTTCTGAAAGAAATTTAAATTGTCTATTATTAATAAGTATCAGCGGTATCAATAAAATAGAAAAGGAACGAGTAAATACTGAATCAGTATTTGTCTCCCCAATTTTAAAGAATAGATGATTATCATCCATACTAATTGCTAGCAATTCCTTTAACTTATCAGTTGCAATCTCATTATTCATAATCCAATGATACATTACTGAATATATTAATTTATCTCGTAACTCTGGATCTGTACTACCTATATCATAGATCATTTCCGTAACAAGCTCATTAACATTTACCTCTGCTGGAACTTTATAATTATCTTCTTTTATTTCTTTTAATATTTGCTTTAGATTGTTTTTCATATATAAATCTCCTCACTTCATCATTTATTTCTATTCAATCCATTACTTTCAAAATCCAATTATTTCACTATATACCACAGTAATTAATATAAAAGTTTATTTATTGTAACTGACATCCTTCACAATAATAAATACTTCCTCCCAGATAAGCTTCCTTAATTATATTCTTGCCACAAATCTTACATGGCGCTTTCACGGTATTCTTGCTTAATTTTGTAGCATAACCTCCAGAACACCCAAATAAATCCTTTTCTGTATCTCGTCCACCTTTTGTCACCATCTCATTCAAAGTAGATTTAATAGAGTGATATAGTCTCTCTATCTCTTCACTTGAAAGTGTTGATATCTTTCTTTTAGGATGAAGTTTGGCATTGAATAATATATCCTGCAATACTCCATTTCCAAGACCTGGTATACGTTGCTCTGTAGCTAAAAGAAATTTTACACTTTTCTTCTGTAAATTTTCATCTGATATAATCTTTTCATAATACTTAAAATCAAATTCTCTAGATAAAGGAGATGGTTTCTCTTTAGCTAATTCATAATATACATTATCGAATTCTCCATCTTTAAAACACCATATTCCACCGTACATTTGAATAGATGCAACAAGTGAAGAACCATCGTCAAACTGTATTAACAATTGATGCTTTGGTGGTAATTTCTGACACTTACCAAAGTATCGCAGATTTACTCCATCACCTAATAATAATATAATGTCACCTAGGCTGATTTCAACCAAACCGGCATATGCACAAGCTTTCTCTATTATTTTACCATTTAATTTTGAATTATACTCACTAGGATCACCATAATACCAAGCAAACTTATGGGGTGATTGATTAGTAATAACATCATTAATCTTTTTGCCTCTTAAAGTTTCATTTATTTGACATGATAAGGTGATAGCTTCTGGTATTTCAATCATACAATTCCCTCCTAATATATAGTTACTTCTTGTCTATTCAACAAATATGGTAGTCTAATAGTTCTAGTTTATTGACTCATAACATATAGATATTCTCCTCTTCCTTTCTAACATAATTTAATACATAGTCAGCATTTTGGATAGGGCTATATTCTTCAATATATTTATCTTCTGCTGGAAAATATCGTCTTTCATATTTTAATTTTATTTCTTCCGAATTTCCCATATACTTGTCTCTATTCATTACACGATTTAATCGTACCTCTTTTGGCACATCTAGATAAATCACGTAATCAAAGTATTCTCTTATCTCTTTCCTTTGTAAAAATATGCCTTCCAATAATATAATTGAACCCTGCGATATTTTTATTTGTTCTAAAGTATATATATCATTGTCTTTATCATATATTTCAATTTCCTTGTCAATTTCGATTCCTTCCTTTACTGCCATCAAAATCTCTTTAATTAAATAATCATATCTCCATTGGATATTATAATAGCAATACCATTCTTCTTTAGATTCATTATATCTAATATTTTTTGGATGTATGAAATCATCAATATGCAATATGACTGTATTATAATCCCTATTGCTCAATTGTGACTTTAATGAGTTAACTATTGTGGTCTTACCAGCTCCCCCTAAGCCATCAATTCCTATGATTAAGTTTTTTTGTAAAGTACGCTTTTCTATTATTTTATCTAGTAATTTCTCCATTTAAAAATCACCTAAGTTCTCTATAATATTCTTTTCTATTCATTTACCTTACCTCAAGTCCAAACCCCTGCACTCGTTAGCATATGTCTCATCAATATTCCTTCCAGCTAATCCCTAAACCTTCAAATTTAATACTATATAACCTCAATATATCTTCAAGACCTAATTTTATTTCTTCACGACTAAAATCTGCTTCTTCTAATTCTTCATCACTCAATTTATTTACTTTATCATAAAAATCCATAGCTATTTTTATGTATATTAAATCATTGGTTTCTATGTTTTCAAACAATAGGTCTTCTGCTTCATTGACTTTTAGATTATTTATCAGGTTTATTAACCTTTCGTATAATAGGTGAACTTTTTCAGAATTACTTTCACCGTGGATATTTAGTTCCACACTATCCTTCTTAAATAATACCTTCCCTATCATATGTATAAAGCTTGTAATCTGCCTCATTATCCAATCTTGATGATACATAAATTTCACCTCTTTAGCTCTTTTTTATCTTTAATTACTTTAATGAATTTACTCATTTAGCTCTAATAAATGTTCCTGCTTATTTAAAAATATAATCCTTCTTTCGTTACCACTTACCTTCCATAAATGTATCCCCGTATCACCAGTACTTATATATGAATCGGTATTAACTGGTAGCATCATAAAACTTCTAAAAAGCATATTTATCATTCCACCATGTGACACTATACATATCCTAGTTTTGTTTTCTTCTTCCTCATATTTATGTATAAACTTTGACCAAAACATCTCTGCTCTAGCTCTAAAGTTAATATATGACTCTGATTGTGCAAATTCATCATGAGGCTTTCTGCCAGCTTTTGGCATAGAAAATTTCTCATTTGCTTCTGAACGATATAAACCTGCTAATAAACCATTATTCCACTCCATTAACTCATCATCAAAGATTATGTCTATACCAGTTTCTTCACTTATAAACTCGGCCGTTTTTGCTGCTCTCTTTAGTGGACTGCTTAAAATAATATCAATTTCATAATGATCTTTTATCCATTTCCCAGCATATTTAGCTTGTCTACATCCTAATTCTGTAAGTTCAAAATCTGCTCGCCCTTCATGTCTATCTTCTAAATCAGCAACAGACTGTCCATGTCTTACCACTAACATTTCCATCCTACTTCCCCCTTATCATGTCTCGTTAATCTCTAATTTAATTAATATATAGAGCCCGTATAAATATATAATATTCCTAAAATCAGTCCACAAATTAATGCAGATAATGTTTGAACCATATTAAAGTGTAATAATGCAAATAATATAGATGATACCAGTAATGCTAATATAATTCCATATTTATTGGATAATTCTCCTAAGACATAACCCCTTATCAATATTTCTTCTACAGTTGGTATAAGACATACCCGTAGAAAACTTGTCATCGGTGCTGCCCTAAGAGAGTCTAGCTGTTCTTGAAAATTAACTTCGCTTTTTGGAAAAATAGATTCAAATATATGTCAATACTATCTACCTCCTTAATCTAATTTGATTGATCTCTATCTAGATTTAATTCCCTGTTCCTTGAACTTTCGATAACATGATTTTATTAGCAACTACCACTTTAGTAATTATCAATCTCTAATTTAATTATTTTGATATATGCTAATGATTTACTAAGCTGAAACTTAACTAATATTCCTTTATCATTCTAAATCGTGAGAATATATTATATTAAAGTCCTTTTCATTTACAACAGATAATTCCATGCGAACAATTTTCCCTTTGAACTGAATAAATCTTTTTGACATTTCACCAATAATCCCACCTAAGTCTTCTATTTCACTATAATACAGAGATATATGAGGTAGCCATAGTCCTGAATCAACACTTGTCCACATGTTGCAATAAGAATCATATTCTTGATGATATTCCTCATAATATTCTAATAATTTTCCTGAAGTAGAAGGTATGCAAGCAATACAATTAGTTGTTAGAAAGCCCAATGCTGAGCAATTTATATAGAATGATTTTTTTCCCTCTACAAATTTCTTGGTATACTCCAAAATTTCACCTATATCAATATTTATAAAACTTGCAAATGTAATATGTCCATAGATAGGATTATATTCAATGTCAAATAGTTCTAATGCCTTTCTTAGCTCATCTAATTTTTGATTAGTAGTTTCATCCAATATCCAAATAGCATATACTTGATTAGCCATATTTATCTCCTCCTATAAGACATATTTTTAACCAAACTTTGCTCTCCGTGAAAGGATATAATATCTTAAAATATAGATTATGCTACACGTAGTTTACTAAGTATAATCCTTTTCTTCACTTAAAAGTCAAGTGCCATGATAATTTCATCATCATCATCATCTTCATCTTCTTCATATGTATGATAAAATCCGATACTGGTAAATAAATTTACAGCAACCTCATTTCCCTTACAATAACAAAGCTTAACACGATTATATTTACCATGCTCCTTCATTCTATTAAGAATAAGCTCTAATGCGGCCCTAGCATAACCCATCCCTTGAAATCCTTCATCGATCATAAATTGATCTAGAATATAGCAACTAGACGGCCATTCTCTATAAAATAACAGCCCAATCATTTCATCATCATTACAGATAATTAACGCCTCACTGACTTCATCTCTATATGCATATGCCCTTGCAAGGATTCTCACATTAGGAGAAACAAAACTCTCTTGCTCTTTGCTAACCCTTAACTCATTTACCATTCTCCAGTTATCTGGCGTAACTTCTTCTAAATGTATCATTTATTTATCCTCCTAAAATATAAATATCTTTATTGTACAAAATGAAAAGAATATGTATTGACTCAACAACATACTATGTTCATTTTGTACAATCATATAAATTAGAATTTATTAAGCTTATTTTATCGCTTTTACATGTTGAATGTGTATTCCTATATGTCCTATACCAATTATGATGGCAGATGCAATCAACCAAATAACTTTACCATAAATACCTAATAGTAAAAAGGCCATAACAGGCAGACTCGCAAGAGGTACGGGAATCCTACAAAAACTACGATAAAAATTTTCTTCTGTATGTTCATTCATAAAATATCTAATCCAACAAATCTCATAAAAAATCATCAGTAAAAATGATGATATTAACCATAAACTCCATGATGAAAACGAAACAATATTAAAATCACTAAAAATCAATACGCTACAGGTACAACATACTTGTCCAACACGTTCAAGCAATAATAATATTTTATTCTCTTGGGTATTGTCATAATCTATTGGCTGATTCTTACTCCAAATAATATTTGGAATAAATAACATTAGTAAATATATCAGACCTATATATGAAAATCCTAAATGTCCTAGCATATGGTACCTCCTCAATAGATTATTATTTTGCTATATGCTATAAATCCTTATTTATCTGTGAATTATATAAATAATATTTACTTCTTTTACATCTCTTAAAATATAATTTATTGATAATATTCCTTACTTTAATCTATTTGTGTTTCTTAACATATAGTTCAATTTGTCTTCCCATCTATCATGCATATCATAACGATGCTCTTCTCTATTGATAAATTCAAATCCAAACTTATCAAATATCCTTTGCATTCTAAGATTGGAACCCATTGTATCAGCATATATGTAATTAAGTTCTAAAACATTAAATGCATAATCTATTGCCACTTCAACTGCTTCTGTTCCATATCCTAACCCCTTATATTTATCATTAACAAGAGCAATGCCAAGTTCACATTGACTTTTCCCATGATTAATCCTTTTAAAAGATAATTCACCTATTAGGGTTTCATCTGATAAAAAAATCCCTACTCTCGGATACCATGATTCTTTTTGAGTGATAGAATCATATCCTGTATCTACTTCTTCTTTATTATAAATATAAGGATTGGGGTCCATAATTGGATCTGGGATATACGATTTCCAAAATTGATGATATTCTTCTCTCGTAAATGTCCTTAAGCATATTCTATTTCCTTTAATATTAATCATAAGTTCCTTGTATGATATAGTCAACGACTAAAATCATACTCTCCTTTCTTTTTTATTATAATTATCCGCTATAATTAAACTAGACACTGTGGACTTTTAATTTGACCTTATAGCTTGACTATTT
>NZ_JAHLOH010000055.1:0-10130 GCF_018917285.1 Tissierella carlieri
GCAAGCTTTAACTTTTACTTCTTTACTATACTTTGGTTTTCTTCCCATAAAAAAATACCTCCAAGTAGATAATCTAATTTTTAATTAATTAGACTGTCTACTTAGGAGGCATCATATCAGGTATGAAAGCGACTCAGTAATAAATAATTTTTTAAAATCATATATATAAGTAATGTCATGTTGACCTATTGATTTAACATATTTATTGATTAACAAAATATTAATTTTCTCATCAGATAATATTTTTTTACTCATATGATTCACAATCTTTCTACTTATATTGTACAAAAAAGAACCTATAGCAATAGACTTTTTTATTGTCTATTCTAAAGGCTCTATTTTAATAACATTATAAATTTAAACTTACAATTCTTATAATATATATCTATTACCTATAGATTTATTTAATTATATATTACTTAATTCTCTCTCTAGTTTATCACTATATGTTTCTAATCCTGTTACTTTAGCTGCTAATTCAGTTAATGGAATTATATCATTCCTATTAATATATTCTAGTGAAAACTTCCTATTTAAAGCCATAAGCTGTTTTAATCCTGTTGATATTCTATTTATATAGGAATAAACACCTATAGCACCAGTAGAAATATTTAAAGCATCATCACCATATAATTCTTTAAGTTCTCTTATGCCACTGAATATTTCTTCTATATTAGAACCAAATCTTTGATAATCCTTAGGCACAGTGCCTCCTTTTATAAGTTCCCCCACTTGTTTTCCTGCCATAGCTGCTGCCATAGCTGCTCTTCCTATTCCAACAAGACCTATATATGGAGCACCTAAGGCTAATCCTTTAAATACTTGGTCCTCCATAGCAATTCCTCCAGCTACTGCAATCTGTGGAAGGTAATAATTTTTTTCATCCATTTTCTTTAAAATATTATATAATAAACTTTCCATATAAACTGTAGGAATGCCCCATTCATTCATCATCTTACTTGGACTATTTCCAGAACCTCCGCCAGCACCATCAAATGTAACTAAATCAACACCAGCCTTCGATGCAATCTTAAGTATTCTAATTAAATCTTTTGGATCAAATGGTCCAGTTTTAAAAGATATATGCTCTGCACCTAGTTCTCTTAGTTCTTTTACTCGATTAATTAATATTTCCTCATTCCATATTGGTAATTTACTAATTCTTTCAAATACTTGTCCTATACCTTTTTTATAGTTTTCTGCTATTACTGGATCAGATGGATCAGGATAAATTAAATATCCTTTTTTTTGAAACTCTAAAGCATCTTCAATTTTCTCAACTCTGCCCATTCCTTGTATTCCCTTAGAGCCTTGTCCAAATTTTAATTCCACAGATTTAACTCCTAATTTAGTAATAGCATAATCTAATACACCTAAATTTTCATCATCATAATTGCCTTGAAGAATAATATCACCATAACCCCTATAATATTTCCTAAATGCTGATACCATTTCTTCAATTAGGGGTGATGCAACAACTTTCCCATTTTCTAAGACTAAATCTTTATCTTTTGCTACTACGTCCTCACCTATTACAACCAATACTCCTGCTAAAGCAGCTCCTGCATAATAATCTCTCCAATTAAGCTTTGCTATAGCTGGTAAAACTATAGGTGCATTTAATTTAACTTTATTGTTTATTCCAAATGTTGTATCTATATTTGCTTTAGGAAAAGTAGCTAAATCTGCATCTTCTGCACATCCCAGTGCATTAAATACTCTCCCGTTAATGTTGAAATGAGAAAAATCTAATGGATAATCCTTCTCAGATGCAAATTGATTTATATCTGTTTTATAAGGATAAATTGCTTCTGAACCACGAACTGCTGATAAGCCTATTTCACATGTCCCAGTACAATTAGCAGTACATACAGCACACATACCTGAAAACTCAGATAGATGTGCTGAATCTCTCATTTTCGTATTAGTTATAGAACTCCCTAAAGATGGACTATATGACATAAAAAAACCTCCTTTTAATTTTCACATTCATTATGATGTTGATGTTCATTACAAACTGAACCTGTTGACTTAAGTGAACCTTCCAAATAACTATTTACAGCTTCCTTAGCATCTCCTTCGGCACCTACTATTACTTCTATATCCTTTTCATTAAAAATGTCAACTGCTCCTTTTCCCATTCCACCTGAAATAATAACATTTACTCCTAAATCATTTAAAAAATTTGGTAAAAATCCAGGTTTATGCCCTGGATTAGGAATTATTTCAACTTTAGCAACTCTTTTTCCTTCTATTTCAAAAATCCTAAAATTCTCACAATGTCCAAAATGCTCTGTTACCATTTCACCTTCACTTGCAACTGCTATTTTCATAATTATTCCTCCATTTCATCTAATATTTGCGAAATACTGTTTAAATAATTAACCTCCAATGTTTCAATAGAACCACTGTCACATGATGATGCAAGTTTAGGATCTATTGGCATCTTAGCAAGTACATTTATATTATGCTCTTTTGCAATTTCATCAATATGGCTATCTCCAAATACCTTAATTTTTTTTTCACAATCAGGACATTTTAAATATGACATATTTTCAACTAATCCAATTATAGGTATATTCATCATCTCTGCCATCTTAACTGCTTTAGATACTATCATTGATACTAATTCTTGCGGTGATGTAACAATAATTATTCCATCAACTGGAATAGATTGAAATACAGTAAGAGGAACATCACCAGTTCCTGGTGGCATATCAACAAACATATAATCAATATCACCCCAAATTACATCAGTCCAAAATTGCTTAACAGCACTAGCTATTATAGGTCCCCTCCAAACCACTGGATCAGTATCGTTTTCTACTAATAGATTAATAGACATAATATTTATGCCTGTTTTACTTTTAACAGGAAACCAACCAAGCTTATTTGCCCTAGCCTTATCCTCTATTCCAAAAGCCTTAGGTATTGAAGGTCCAGTAATATCTGCATCTAATATTGCAGTATTATACCCTTTTTTATTCATTGCTGATGCTAAGATAGATGTAACTAATGACTTTCCTACACCACCTTTACCACTTACTATTCCTATTACCTTTTTAATATTACTTAATTCATGTGATTTTTCTAGAAAGTCCATAGTAGTTTCCTTTCTATCACTACAATCTACGTTACAAGTATTACAATTTTGATTACAGTTTTCGCTCATATTTTTTCTCCTTTACCTATTTATGATTTTCATTGTATTTTTAAATACATCTTTTACTGCATTCCCTGCTTTACATTCAACATCAACTATACTATGTCCATTATTTATAGCTTTAATTACTTCTTTATCATAAGGTATTTCTCCCACAAATGGTAAGTTTAGTTCTTCACATATTGATTTAATCTTATTAGTATTTTCTACATTTGTATCATATTTATTAACGCAAACAAAAGTTCTAACATTTAGCTTTTTTGCAGTCCTAATGATTCGTAGCATATCATTAATACCTGAAAGGGAAGGTTCTGTAACAATAAGTACACTATCTACACCACTAAGAGATGCTATTACTGGACAACCAATTCCTGGAGAACCATCAATAATAGCTAAATCTGCATTTTCAACAGATTCTTTCATCTGTTTTTTAACTTCACTTACTAATTTCCCAGAAGTTCCACTCCCCATTTTTAATTGTGCTGTAGAAAATATTTTATCTTTCGTATATAAAGTTAATTTACCTGCAACATCTGGTCTAAGAGTTATTGCGTCAAATGAACATATCTCTTCACAAACTCCGCAGCCTTCACATGAAAAATAATCAACTTTAAATTCTTCATTGACTAATTTAATAGCATCAAAACCACAATTTTCTTTACACATACCACAGCTTTTACATTTCACAGTATCTATAAAGGCTTTGTCCATACCGTAATAATCTGATATTATAGGCTGAGAAATTTGATTCATTAATAAATGAAGATTGGGAGCATCAACATCACAATCTGCAAATGCTTTAGCATTTGCAAGTTTTATGAAAGCACTAGCAACAGTAGTCTTTCCTGTTCCTCCTTTACCACTAAGGATTAATAATTGTTTCATCACATACCTCCTTAGTAATATTATTTAATAAATTTATAAATACCTCTTGATATTTTTTATTTTGTTTTGATGCAATTAAACCATTTGAATTCATCTTTCCTAATTCAACACTAAAAGGAATTCTTGCTAAAATTTCTACTTTATTATGAATACAAAATTCTTCAACTGGGTTATCATCATCTAAACATTTGTTTAAAACTATTCCGAAAGGTTTTTCAAACAATCTAACTAATTCATAAACCATGTTCAAGTTATGAACCCCAAATATTGTAGGTTCTGCTACTAAGACACAATAATCTGCATCTTTAATACTTTCCATTACCATACAAGAACTTCCTGGAGGACAATCAATTATAACTAAATCATTATTAATTAAATTATCTCTTAGAATTTCACTTATAATAGGAACCCCTGAAACCTCACCAGTATTTAGGATTCCTGTTAATACAGTTACATTGTCAGATAACCCTTTTTGTATTGTTCCAATAACTCTTTCCTTTTCTGATAAAGCCTTTTCAGGACAAAACAAGGTACATCCTCCACAAGAATGACATATTTCATCAAAAATAATTAATCTATCCTTAACATAAGCCAATGCATTAAACTTGCAGAACTCAACACATTTTCTACACCCAGTACATAGCTCCTGATTAACATTAGGTATCTTCACTGATATTTCTTTAATAGATAATTTCTGGGGTTTTAAAAATAAATGCCCATTCGGTTCTTCAACATCACAGTCTAAATAAATGGACTTTTCTGCAACAGTAGCCAAATTAACGGATATAAAGGTTTTCCCTGTACCTCCTTTGCCACTAAGTACTGCAATCTTCATATTATTTTCCTCCATGATTATGAAATCCCAAATGAATCTCTTCAAGTAAAGACAATTGTCCATTTATAAAAGCATATATATTATCTTCTATAGAATCATTAATTGTTTTATATATCTTAACTCTGCCTGCATTTATTACATCAGCAGCCTTCTCCCCGCATCTTGGAGTAATTAACACCTCTGCCCCGCTATCAACTACTGATTGAGCAGCTTTGATTCCTGCTCCCCCTTGACTTGAAATTGCACTATTATCTATAAAAATACTTTCTTTTGTATCTGTATTATAAACCAAAAAATAAGGTGTCCTACCAAAGGACATACATACTGTTGTTTTTATAGAATTATCATTTACAGGAATAACTATTTTCATTTTAATATCTCCTATTCTTTTACATTAATTTTATGCTCTAGTCTTTCATTACATCTATGTCTTCGACATCTTCTGCATCCATGTCTTTTTTCATTTTCATCATAAAGCATATAATCTCCGCCTTCTATTTTCAATATGTTTCCATTAACCAAGGATTCTGCAATCTTTTTTCTTGCATCATTATAAATTCTCTGTACAGTAGTCCTAGCTACATTCATTCTATCAGCACATTCTTCCTGCATCATTCCTTCTAAATCTATAAGACGAATGGCCTCATATTCATCTACTGTCATAATGATTGCTTTACTATCTGTTTTTTCAGTATCAAGTGGTCCAAACATATTGCTTTCAGGTAAGCAACATACCTTCCTCCATTTTCTAGGCCTTGCCATCATTATTCTCCTTTACAAAATTCTAATTGAGTATTTATCATTTCTAACCTTCTTTCAAGTAAAACTTTTTGTTCCTCTAACAATTCTTTTTCTCCAATACACATTATTGAATGTAATGAATTTCTTCTATGTCCACAGTGTACTCCTACTCTATTACACATTCTACCGTTATTTCTTCTCATTCCATATCTTCCAAACATATATTATTTCCTCCTCATTATTATTAGTTATTAACATATGTCCATTTGACTTTATTATATCCCATTTTGGACATATGTCAATAACTTTTATAATAATAATTGAATTTTTTACTTTTTTCTCATGATTTATATTCAGTTTTTCCCATAAAAAATACTCCTCCTTGTAATTACAGTTTTTATTATTTTAACTGTCTATTACAAAGGGAGCATATTAATTTTAAGTTAATGGGGATTTTTTATTAATTATACCTTTTCCATTATAAAGGTTTCAACTTCTCAAAGTTGCTTTAACCATATTCTTATTAAGTAATATATTTAATGCATCTATAGTAGATTTCACTACTATATCAGCTTTAGATAATAGTTCTCCTGAAGCTCCTTCTCTCTCTATTATGGCTATAGATAATATTGCTTCTTTAAACATGGGGATGTCATTATATCCATTACCTAAACAAACAGTATTTCCTTTAATACTTCTTACTATTTCTTTTTTTGAATCTCCGGCATTATCCTTGGGAAAAGTTAAGATTTTTCCATTGATACCTATGCACTCTTTTTCTACAGTTCCATAGGTATCTGCTGTTAATATATATATTTTTACATACTCTGCTAACTTATTTATCAACTCTTCTACACCATTTATTAATTTCCCATCCACTGCTATAGTACCATTATAGTCAAAAACAATATTTTGTACTTCTATATTCTCTCTACCTGGTATTTCATATATTAACAAATTTATCCCTCCACTTTAAATCTATCCATATATTCCTTCTAAATATTCTTTTGTCATTTTATTCTTTGGATTAAAAAACATTTCCTCAGTCTTCCCATATTCTATTAGTTCACCATTTAAAATAAATGCTGTATAATCGGATATTCTTCTAGCCTGAGACAAATTATGAGTCACTATTATTATCGTATATTCCTTGGAAAGTTTTAGTAACATTTCCTCTATAATAGCTGTATTTTTTATATCTAATGCTGAACATGGCTCATCTAAAAGCAATACTTCTGGTTCAACAGTTAATGCTCTTGCTATGGAAAGTCTTTGTTGCTGTCCACCTGATAACTTCATTGCCGACATATTTAATTCATTGTTTATTTCTTCAAAAAGCCCTACTCTTTTTAGATTATATTCTACTATTTCTTGTAGTTGACCTTTATCTTTTATTCCATAATATATAGGTGCATAAATCATATTCTTGTATATAGACAAAGGAAAAGGTGTAGGTTTTTGAAAGACCATACCAATCATTTTCCTCACGTCATTTTTATTATATTCTCGAATATCTTTATCCTTAAAAAAGATTTTTCCACTATATCTACCGCCTTGCTCCTCCAGCATCAAATTTAGAGTCGTAAGAAATGTGGACTTTCCGCAACCTGAAGGCCCAATAATTGCAGTTATCTTATTTTTTATAAAGGACATAGACAAATCTTTTAATATCAATTTATTATCATAACTAACATTTAAATCATTTACCTTTATTACTTCCATTTATCTATGCTCCCCTCTATTTCTATTTAAAATCAATGATGAAATATTAATTATAAGCAATAGTATAATAAGTATTGCAGCAGTACCATATGCCTTTTCTAGTGATATTCCTTCCCCCGTTAATATATAAAGATGAAAAGGAAGTGCCATAACTGGAGAAAATATGGATTTAGGTATTGAAGCAAATATTACAGCCCCTGTTAATATTATTGGTGCAGCAGCTCCCATAGCGAATCCTCCACCTAAGAGAATAGCTGAAGTAATGTCTTCTATACACATTGGCAATATCAATTTAAATATAGTATAAAATTTAGATACTCCTAAAGCATATGATGTACCAATAATATTGGAATCTACCTCCCTCATTATTTTTTCAATTCTAACCTCAATATATGGAAATATCATAATTCCTAATGTTATACTTGCCGTTAATAGAGATCTATCAATTTTAAAATACAAAATTAATAATGTATAACCAAACATTCCTAAAATAATAGATGGAATACCAGCCATACATTGTATTATTAAATGGATGATATCACTTATACATTTGTTATTACAATAAAAAACTGTGTAAATAGCTGTTGCCATAGCTAAAAAAGATGCAAAAATACAAGATAATAGCATTAACAATAAGCTTCCAACAATAGCTGGAAATATTCCACCCTCTGACCCTAGAGGTATACCCTTTGGATTATTGAAAATAAATTCCAAGTCAATAGAACTCAATCCCTTTTTTAGAATATATCCCAAAATAAATATAGTAACTCCAACTACAATAATAGCACTCATTGTAATCCATAACTTAAATATATTATCTTTAATCTTTTCCTTCATAATATCTCAATCCTTATTTTATATTATTTTTCTTTTTATTATATATAGAAGAATATTTATAATAAGTAAAATCATCATAAGTACAAATCCAGCAGCATAAAGTGCATGATAATGGAGACTACCAACCTCAGCCATCCCCATCTCAAGTGCAATTAAAGAGGGGATTGTTTGACATTTCCCTAATAATTTAGGCATTATAGGAGCATTACCTATTACCATCATTACAGCCATGGTTTCTCCCATACCTCTACTTAAAGCTAACACTGTAGAAGCTAATATGCTCCTCTTACTATTGGGTAAAATTACTTTTCGAATCATATAGGATTTAGAGATTCCTAATGCATTTGAATATGTAGAGTATTCATTATAAATCTTTTCCATAGACTCCTCACATGTTGAAATGATAAATGGTAACATCATAATAGAAAGTATTATACCACCTGCTAATACAGATTCCCCTGTAGCGAATAAAAATTTTGTTTCAAAGAACTTTATAACAACCAATAATCCAATAAATCCATGGATAACAGAAGGTATACCAGCTAATATATCTATTAAAGTCCTAATTATTTTTTTAATTTTACTATTGGTATAACTTGATAAAACAACAGCACTCCCTACACCTATAGGTAATGCAATAACAATTCCTACTATTGATACATATATGGTCCCTAGTATAGTAGGATATATTGATAATTTATCTGGAGAATTAAGAGGATTCCAC
Organism: Tissierella carlieri; assembly: GCF_018917285.1. Taxonomy (NCBI): domain Bacteria; kingdom Bacillati; phylum Bacillota; class Tissierellia; order Tissierellales; family Tissierellaceae; genus Tissierella; species Tissierella carlieri. The sequence continues at coordinate 8,908 of NZ_JAHLOH010000055.1, forward strand.
CTTTTACCAAAAATAAATTCTAATATAGAAACTTCTTTAAAGAACACAATACTTTCCTTTAAAATAAATAATATTATGAAAGATAGCATAAATAAAGACAATATAGTAAGAAAACACACTATGGATTTAAAAATTTTATTTTCTAACTCTTTCATTATAATCACCTCAAAAAAATAAGGGGCTAAAGCCCCTGATTTTAGTTTGCTGGTACAAATCCCATTTTTTCAATAATCTCTGAACCTTTATCCGACAAGACAAAATCCATAAATACCTTTTGCTCAGGTGTCAATTCTCCTTTTTTAACTACAATAAGAGGTCTTGATACCTTATATGATTCATTTACTATATTTTCTTCTGTTGGCTCTATTCCATCAACCTTTAAAGGTATAAGTTTTCCTATATTTTGATTTACCATACCAAAAGAAGCATAGCCTATTGCATCTTTATTTTCGATAATTTTTGTAACTAAAGCACCCATTGAAGGGGATTGAATAGCGTCTTCTCTTACTTGCACATCTCCCATTATGCTCTTTTGAAATACCTCATGTGCTCCACCACCTAGATCTCTAATAACAACTACTATTTCTTTATGCTCAAGACTCTGGTCTAAATCATCCCAGTATTTATATTCCCCTGAAAATATCTTCATAATTTCTTCAGTACTTAGACTATCTTTCAATTTTAGCAATGGATTTTCTGGATTTATAGAAATAGTTAAAGCATCTATCCCCAAAACAAATTCTTTCATATCGCCTATCTTTTCTTTTTCTTCATCCTTCACACCCCTAGCTAACATACCAAAATCACTAGTACCTTCTATGACTGATTTAACCCCTGCACCAGAGCCTCCTGCTGATACATATATTGATATATTTTTCTCTGGAAAACTAGGATCTACTTTGTCCCAAGTAGTATTACCTTCAATGAAATCTGTCGCTATAGCTGATATTACAGGCGCTAAAGTTGATGAACCATTAAATGTCATCTCCGCTCTAAATTCATTGTCATTAGATATTAAAGCAGACTCATCTTTTGTACATCCTATTAAAGACACGATAAAAAGTGACACAACCAATAACAAACTAATTTTTCTTTTCATATAGTCCTTGTATGATATAGTCAACGACTAAAATCATACTCTCCTTTCTTTTTTATTATAATTATCCGCTATAATTAAACTAGACACTGTGGACTTTTAATTTGACCTTATAGCTTGACTATTT
>NZ_JAHLOH010000015.1:0-9424 GCF_018917285.1 Tissierella carlieri
TATTGATACAATTTTTTGCATGAGGACTTCATCCTTTCTGGGAGGTATTTGTTTTCTAGCAAAAACATTGTACCATACAGAGGTTGGAGTCCTCAATTTTCATTTAAGTTTACAAAACGTCTAATTAAATAAGGAGGCAGAATATGAAAAAATCAATAATTATCGTACTTATAATTTGTTTAGCAGCCGGAGTATTTACTGGATGCACATCAAAAGATGTTTCTAATGATTCTGATCTTACGAAAGTTGTAATATCTGAAATGAGAGGGGAGTCTTGGATTCCTGTATATGCAGCTGAAAAGCTAGGTTATTTTAAGGAAGAGGGTTTAGATACTGAATGGGTTGTTTTTAAAGATGGTCCAATAGCTTTCCAAGGAATGCATGCAGGAGATTCACAATTTTGTATGTTATCTACTGAGCCAGTACTTCGTGCTTTTGAAGAGGGTTTAGAGTCTAAGATTGTTATTTCAACAGTAAAGAATAAGCAATATATTTTTGCTGGAAATTCTGAAATCACAAGCGTTGAACAATTAAAAGGTAAGGCTATTTTTGCTGGTATGCCAGGCTCTGCTCCTTATTCATTTGTTCTTTCTGCTCTAGAAGAAGCAGGACTTTCTGAGAATGATGTTGAATGGATAAATATGGAGTATGGAGCTGCTTTGGCTGCACTTGAGCAAGGAAGTATAGCTGCATCATTTTTTGATGGAATTCATATTAATGAGCTTAAAAATCTAAATGCCAATATTTTAATTAATACTTCAGATCCTATACAGCATGAGGCACTTTATGGTTCTAAGTATTATGAATCACAAATGGTTACAGTTACTAAGGAGTTCGCAGAAAAAAATCCTGAGACAGTTCAAAAATTTGTAAATGCTGTTATAAAAGCTATGGCTTGGCAATCAGAGCATACTGATGAAGAACTTGCAAAATTAGTTTCTCCTATGTTTGAAGGTAGAGATTTGGTTGAAATTGTTGGCATATTGAGAGGGTCACTTTCTAATGACGGTTTCTTTTCCGAAGAAGGCTATAATGCAATCGAAGGTTTTTGCTTAGAACAAGGAATTATTAAAAACCCTATTGGATATGAAAATGTGATTGATATGTCTTATGTAAATAATGCAAGAAAATCATTAGAGAAATAGAATTCTTTGAAAATATATTATAACGGTTAATCTAATTTCTAAGAAAAGCATATTAGAAGTTAGATTAACTTTAATTTATTGTTTATAGATGATTTAATTAAATTAAGGAGATAAACATGACATATATTGTTTTTGAAAATATAGAGAAATATTATGGTGAAAATCATGTCCTTAAAAATACCAATCTTTCAATTCATAAGGGAGAATTTGTTACATTACTCGGTTCTTCAGGCTGCGGAAAAAGTACACTTCTTCGATGTCTTGCAGGATTAGAAGGGGTAACCAGTGGAAAGATATTTCTAGATGGAGAAGATATTACCTTTCGGAATCCTAAGGATCGAAATATCGGAATGATATTTCAACAATATAGCCTTTTCCCTAATATGAATGTATATAATAATATTTCATTTGGTCTTAGGATGAAGAAGGTTAAAAAAGACACTATTGATGATCTTGTGAAAAATACCTTAAAAATAGTTGATCTTCAAGGCTATGAGAAGCGATATCCCTACCAGCTTTCAGGTGGTGAACAGCAGAGAGTGGCATTGGCAAGATGTATTGTCACTAAGCCTAAGGTATTACTACTAGATGAGCCATTAAGTGCAGTAGATGCGAAGCTTCGTAAATCTTTACAAGCTAGAATAAAAGAAATACACAGGGAACTTAATATGACTTCTATATTTGTCACCCACGATCAAGATGAAGCAATGACTATGTCAGATACAATTCATATAATGAGAGATGGTATTATAGAACAATCAGGAACCCCTTTTGAAATCTATAGTAATCCAAGGAGTATTTTTGCGGCAAGTTTTGTTGGAAATTACAATATATTGGAAAAGGACCAATTCTCAAAATTAATAAATCAAGAGTACTCAACTTATTCAAAAATTGTAATTAGACCAGAGACTATTGAAATATCTCATGTTGAGTTGGAATCTTGCAAAGATTCATATTCTATTTCGGGTAAAATTATCGATATACTCCCTCAAGGTAATATTATAAGATATACAGTTGATATCAATTCTATTTCTTTAAAAGTGGATGTACTCTTTAATGATTTAGAACTTTATGCTTTGGGACAAGAAGTATATTTAAAATTAAAGAAAAATCATTGTATTGGTCTATAATTATCGAATAGTTAAGGAGGATGGCAATTGAAAAGGAATAAAAAGATAATATTAATCTGTCATTGTATCATTAATTCCAATTCTAAGGTTGAAGGGCTTAGTCAGTATGGGGGAATTTTTAAGGAATTTGTAAATCTTATTGCAGAGAAAGATATTGGTATTATTCAACTTCCATGTCCAGAAATGATTGTATATGGAATAAAAAGATGGGGGCATGTAAAGGAGCAATTTGATACTTTATTTTATAGAGAACAATGTAGAGAAATGCTTAGACCAATAGTTCAACAGACTAAAAGTTATATTGATGCAGGATATGAAATTTTAGGAGTTGTAGGTATAGATGGAAGTCCAAGTTGTGGAGTTAATCATACTTGTTCTGGAGAATTCAGAGGAGAAATTTCAAATAATGATGAATTAGAAAGCATCCTTGAAACTTTAAAGGAAGTCAAAGGTTCCGGTGTATTTATGGAAGAATTAAAAAGTTATCTAGAAGAAGTTGGAATTAAAATACCTTTTACAGCAATTAATGAAAATGATGTATATAGTTCTTTGGATAAAATAGCAGAATTTATATAAAAGAGGATGATTTTCTCATACAATTAAATTTTTGATAGTGTTTTTGATTATGTTGAAATAAAATTGGGGCAAGGCTTTTAGATTAGTAGTTGGCTAAAAGCTTTGTCCCCCAAATTTTATCTCAATTACCTTTATATTTTCTTTAATCCAATTTTACTATCTGGAGTAATCTTTATTATAACGAATAGGAAAGTTCGACTTTAATATTTTAGCATTAAGAACTTTCAGTAAATGAGTTTCAAAAGAAGCTTTTTTATAATTAGTTATTTTTTAATTTCTTCAATAGGAAAAGTCACTTCCCAATTACCTTGTGTAAACAGTCCACTTACAACAAAATCACCATATAAAGAATATTGCCCAATTTCAGATTGAGGAATATCAAATATATATTCATCATAATCTATTCTATTTTCACTGGTTATATTTTCTCTAAATCCGATATTGTAATCACATTGAATATTATTTCCGTTTTTATCTTTTAGATAAATGAAACCATGATTATCTGTTGTTTCCTTATTTTTTGTTGCTGTTTGGACATGGAGCATACCATCTATATATCCTATAGCTGTAATTTCTATGTAATCAACAGGAAAGTCAATGGAATTTATACTAGAAAGGACTTTTACCTTGTAATCATAATCCATAGTTTTAAAATCTGGCATATATTTTTCATAGTTGATACCACCACCGCCTGTTATTTTCACAAGTTGTGTATTGATATTATTATCTAAAAGAGATAAATCCACATCAATAGAAGTATTATCATAGTGATGTTTGCCACTTAAAAATTCTCTTACTGAAAAAGTAAGTTTTTTACCTGTTATTTTTTTGTTGTCAAATTCCGAAATTGTAATTAAAAACGTAGCTGTCTTTGTTTTAGCATCATACCCAACAAGAGTACAGCCAGCTGCACTGGAAAATGGGCGATTAATAGAATAACTATCAAATAAATCTGTTGTTTCATCAATACGTTCTCCTATAAGATCTTGCATAGTAATGTAAATTTCAGCAACATTATCATGAATATATGCAGCTTCTACCTGCATTTTTATTCCATTATCCTCACAGGATTTTTGGATAGGTTTAAAAAATTGGGCAGTACTTGGTGAAATTTGATATATAATTTCATAAATGGCTGGTACTGTAGCTGATAATACTGGAATTGTTGTAAATATACAAATCATCAACAAAGCAGTTATGGCAATTGGTTTGTGAAATATATATTTCATTTTATTGTTATTTCCTTCATAGATAACATTATTTATAAGCTGAGATGACGGTTTTATTTGTTCATTCATATGATGATACTTTTCTTTAAACATCATAGTCCTCCTTTAATATTTCTTTTAGCTTACGTCTCCCACGAGTTAATTGAGTTCTAACTGTAGATGGTTTTTGCTTTAATATATGACTGATTTCTTCTATACTTAAATCCTCGTAATAAAATAAGTGAATAACGGTTCTATACTTAATAGGTAATTTTTTAAGTTCATAATGTAAATTATTATCCTCTTCAGTTTCAAAAGCAATTTCATCATCTAAAGGTTGAGTTTTCTTTGCCCAAGACGATGTCCACAGTTTTTTTGCACAATTAATAGTAACCCTTATAAGCCATGCTTTTCGATGTTCTTCTGTTTCAAAATTTGGTTTATTCTTTATATATCGCAAAAATACTTCTTGGAAGATATCATCGGCATCGCTTTTATTTCGGGTCTGTGAAAATGCTAACCTATAAACCATATTTGAATAGGTATTTACAATATTATCTATGCTTTCATCTATGCATAGTGGTTTTATCGACACTTCTTAACCTCCTTTCACTATGAATACCCTGAAGCTATACAAAAAGCTACAGTAAATGTGAAATTGCTATGGAAACTGATTAGTATTCATACAAAGGGAGGATTTTTTAAATATAACCGCTTCTAGTTGAAATATACTAAAAAGTTAAATAATAGATTTTAATTTTGGCATTATAAGTGCAATATTTCATCCAACTTCAATGTTATATCCATGTCTTTTAAAAATTTTAAGATGGATATTTACTGAAAAGAGAAATATAGATATAAAATTTCTTGGGAAATAATAGATATTGTATAACAAAATATAGAATAGGCAAAAAGATAAAGAGACAGCTTTCTTGTATCAAGAAAACTGTCTCTTTATAAGTTGTTACATTTCTTTGAAGTAATCAAAATGTTTTTTAAGGCATTGATAACTCTCATCACTTATATCATGTTCAATTTTGCAGGCATCTGCAAGTGCTATGTCTTCGCTAACACCAATAGCCATTAGAAATTGTGCAAGGAATTTATGTCGATTATACATCTCTGTTGCGATTTCAAGACCAGTATCTAGCAGTGTAATATATCCATCAGAATCCATTTTGATATATCCATTTTCTCGAAGTCTTTTCATAGCAATGCTTACACTAGGCTTAGTGTATCCCATTTCGTTTACTATATCAATAGAACGCACCTGTCCAATACGCTCCCTAAGCATTAAAATCATTTCTAAATAATTTTCTGCCGATTCATGTATTTTCATTTTATATCACCCCGGAAAATTGTTCTTTATATCTATGTTATTATATACTAGCTATTTTTTCAAGGATAGGGCTTCACTGATTGACAACCCTATCTCATAATGCTAAACTAATATTCAAATAAGTTAGCCTAAACTAACTGTATAAAAGTTAAAGTTAGCAATGGGTAATACGGTCTAGAGAAATATAGGAGATTATTTCTGATATATAAATCAATGATGTAAGGATGGTGAAAAATATGAGTATTTTATCAAAAGACAAAGGTATATATGGTCCTGAAGTAGAGATGATTAAACGAGATAATGACTGTATGATATACAAAATGAAAAATCATGATGGTGAAGGTGTCATGACCAGTTATCAGGTGTTTCCAGGTATTGAATTGATTTATAATGATTTTCATATGGGAAACTGTTTTCACAATAAACAGCCACATGCTGATATCATGGAAATTAATCATTGCCGTCTGGGACGATTTGAATGTGAATTCCTAAATGGAGACTATGTATATCTAGAGGAGGGTGATCTTGCTGTAAATATGTTAAGCAACAGGACCGCAAAATCATGCTTTCCCCTAGAACATTATCATGGTGTATCAGTGGTAATCTGTCTTGATGAGGCAGAAAGATCGATTTCTTGTGTATTGGAAGATATATCAATTAATTTATATTCTTTGCGTGATAAGCTATGCCATAAAGATAGATGTTTTATTATGCGTGCTAAGAATTCCATAGAGCATATCTTCTTTGAGCTATATACAGTGCCTGATGAAGTTAAGCGGGGATATTTTAAATTGAAAGTACTGGAGCTGTTATTGTTTCTTAGTGTTGTAGATATTGCAGAACAGAGAGAGGAAAGACAATATTTTCATAAAAGTCAAGTAGACATTATAAAGGAAATCAAGGAATATATGACGGAGAACTTGGAACAGCATAATACTCTTGAAGAATTATCTAACCGTTTCAAGATACCTATAACAGCGATGAAGCTTTGTTTTAAGGCAGTCTATGGAACCTCTGTTTATGCGTATATGCGTTCCTATAGAATGCAGGCTGCTGCCGTAATGCTTCGCCAAGGAAATGATAGTGTCGCTGCTATTGCTGGGAGAGTAGGGTATAATAACTCCAGTAAATTTGCATCTGCATTTAAAGATATTGTGGGTATGTCACCTTTGGAATATAGAAAAACAAATCGTCCAAACGGATTATTATCTGACGGTTTGGAGTAGAAACTATCCTTAGAAAAAGTTATAATTTTCTCTGATGATACTAAAAAAATATGCTGAAAAGCATATTTTTTTAGTATAAAGGTTAGCATAGACTAACTAAAAGTAATTAATTAGGAGGATGGTTCATGAAGAAAGATAGTACACAACATATTTTGGAAAAAATAGTAGAAATCATCTTAACACTTTTCATAGTCACAATTCTTTCATTTTTATTAATGCGTCTTTCTCCTGTTGATCCTGCTACTGCCTATGTAAAAAGAAATACACCTATTGTAACTGAAGAGCAAATTCAAGAGGCCAGGATAGAACTTGGACTTGATAAGCCTTTAATTTCACAATATTTTATATGGACAAAAAATGCCTTGCATTTAGATTTTGGTATTTCTCTAAAAAATGGACAGCCAGTGGTAAAAGAAATACAAAAAGTATTGCCTGTTACATTAACGGTTGTATTGCTATCGGCTTGCATAATGTCCATTGGCATATTGATACTTGGCTCTATATATTATTTTCTTAGAAACAGTATTGCCAATTATTTTTTAATCTTTATCTGTATTGCAGGCATTTCTGTTCCCCCATTTTATCTTGCAAGTGTATATATAGATATTTTTGCAGTTAGGCTTGGTATTATGTCTGTTGTTGGAAATATAGGACTTATGAAGTATCTTCCTGCATCTTTATGTCTTTCAATAGTTGGAATCGCTCTCTATTCTCAGCTTTTAGGTAAGAGTATTGAGTGGGAGATGAATGAAGATTATGCTTTTTATGCTAGATGCAGAGGATTAAAGGAAAGCCGGATTCTAATTTTTCATGCATTACCTTATGCAGTTGGGGCTTTACTCCCAAGTTTTTTACAAATGTTAGGGCTTTTTATGGCGGGAGCTGCTGTTGTGGAAAGTGTATTTTCTTTACCTGGTCTTGGACATCTGATTATAGATAGTGTAATTCATAGGGACTCACCGATGATTCATGCTGGAGTATTGGTTTTAGCATTAAGTGTTGTATTATTTAATGTCATGGCTGATGCTTTACAAGGATGTCTCCGAAAACATAGAAAAGCAATGGAGGTAGATGCAGCATGAAGAAGATGAAAAAAACTATTTTAGTTGCAGCCCCAATACTGATTATACTTTTTTGTACCTTTGGTTATTTGTTTGCTCCTAATGATCCTAATCATGTGAATCTAGCTGTTAAGCTTGAAAGAGCTTGTAAACAATATCCTCTAGGGACCGATCATATGGGAAGGTGTATTCTCTCTAGAATTCTTTATGGTGGAAGAACAACTGTTGGTATTGTATTAATTGGCTCCGCGATTGTTATTGTTGTAGGTACTTTTTTAGGACTGGTACTTGGGCAAAAAGGTAATAAGCAAAATGTGGTAGTAGAGAGCATATTGAATGCAGTTACTGCTATTCCTCCAATTGCATATTTGATGATCTTCATCGGGGCATGGGGAAATGGAGTTCTAACGATGCTCATAGCTTTAACTGTGTCTTTAATTATGCGCTTGATTAAGCTAGTAAAAACTAAGACTGAAATTGAAATTGCAAAAGCTTATATTATGTGTGCCATTGCTTCTGGTGCCTCTCGAGGGCGGATTTTATTTGTTCATATTGTTCCAAATCTTATAAAAGATGTAATACATTATATATGCCTTTCTTGTACAGATATGATTATGGCAATAGTAGGATTTTCATTTATAGGCATTGGACTTGGAGATAATGTAATTGACTGGGGGATAATGGTTTCTGAATCCAGAGGAGTTATTATTATGCGACCAGACATAATATTATATCCAATTACATTTATTTTCTTATGTGCTCTTTCTTTCAATTTAATCGCAGGAGCAGTTAAAAAAGGAGGAGAGATACGTGCTTGAGATAAAGAATCTATCAGTTGAATCGAAAAAACATATAAACTTATTAAATGATATATCTTTTTCTTTGCAATACGGTGAGTCTATTGGTCTTACAGGGCAAAGCAGTGCTGGTAAAACCACATTAATTAAGGCTGTAATGGGAATATTGGGGAAAACCTGCCGAGTGAAAGAGGGAGATATACTATTAGATGGATTAGGACTAGCTGCATTATCTTCTAGTCAGAGACGTGATTTATGTGGTACAACATTAGGATATATTCCTCAAAATCCCATGACTGCATTTGATAGGAGGATAAAGATTGGAAAGCAAATCATAGAAACTTTTCGGCTGCGTTTAAGATTATCAAAGGAGGAAGCATATCATTTAGCCGTAGAAAAACTTCAAATGGTGAATCTTGTTGATACGAGCCGTGTTATGGAGAGTTATCCTCTGCAGCTTTCTGGTGGAATGTTACAGAGAGTATCTATGGCAATATTGCTAGGATTAAAGCCTAAATATATTTTAGCAGATGAACCAACCTCTGCTCTTGATGAAGATAATAGAGATATGATTTTAGATTTATTGATGAATCAGATGAATGATTCAGGAATATTGATGATCTCTCATGATGTATTTGCTCTGGAGTCATTGTGTGAGATGATTCTAGTGATGGAAAGAGGCAGAATCATTGAAGGAGACCAACTATGAATTGTCAAGATAAAAAAGATAAATTTTTTTAAAAATAATTATATCTAAAAAAGGCATGACAAAATAAGCCTATTTAAAATATGCTTTTAAAAAATATATTTTTCTAAAAATTATTCTAAATTAAAGGCAACATTATCTTTTAGTATTTTAAATATTACACGAACCAACTTATGAGCAACATGGCCGAGAGCTGCATAATGGCTGTTACCTTGAGATTTTTTAAGCATAAAGTA
>NZ_JAHLOH010000014.1:0-9193 GCF_018917285.1 Tissierella carlieri
CCTTTCCAGCTAAATATTCTTGTACAACTTTCATCTTAAATTCATAACTATATTTTGCCATTTAAAAACCGACCTCCCATCAGTTAGATTCTTAGGTCTAACTTTTGGGGGTCGGTTCAGTTATTGATTCTAACTTTTAGTGCTTTTAGATTTTGATTCTGGAGAGTTTATGAATCGTCTTTCTTTTCCTTTTTAGTAAAATAAGGGCAATCTTTAGTAGGAGTATTAGATGGAGGAGTAACTGATTTTAAAGCACATAATCCATCTTCTTCATACACACATTTTTCAGAACAAGGTATCATCAAAGCTAAACCCTCCCTTTCAGTCAATTTACAGTGAACAATTAACAATTAACAATTAAAATATTAAAACCAATGACTCTATAATATTTTTTACTTTTAATTGTTCTCTGTTCTTTATTAATTATCTTTATTCTTTCCAAAATAAATTTAAATATGATTAGAATGTATTTTAAAAATGTATTTTAAAAGTGTATCGAAAATGTATTAAAAGTGTTATACATATGGTACAATATAATTAGTCAAAATATAGAAAAGCATTATGGGAGGTAGCAAAATGGAAATAGGAAAATTACCTAATGATGTTTTGGAAAAAATAGTTTTATCAAATATAAAAAATAAAAGAGAAGAAGTATTAGTAAGGGCGGCAGTAGGAGAAGATAATGCTATTATTGATTTTGGAAATAATTTATGTGTAATGAGTACAGATCCTATTACAGGGGCAACTAAGGATATTGGGAGATTAGCTGTACATATTTCTTGTAATGATGTATCAACTAGCGGTGCAGAGCCTATGGCGGTACTAATGACTATATTGGCGCCACCCAATACTACAGAGAAAGATATAGAAAATATAATGAGGGAAGCGGGAGAAGTAGCAAAGGAAATAAATGTGGAAATCGTAGGTGGACATACGGAAATTACAGATGCAGTAAATAGGATAGTAATAAGTACAACTGTTATAGGGAAGCAATCTAAGGAAAAACTACCAAACTCAAAGGAAATAAAAGTTGGAGATAAGGTATTAATTACTAAATATGTTGGGATAGAAGGAACATCTATAATCGCAAAGGAATTAGAAGAGCAATTGATTGATAAAATAGGCAAAAACAAACTTGATGTAGCGCAAAATATGGATAGCATGCTTAGTGTAGTTAAAGAAGGTATAATTTGTGGAGAAATTGGCGTCAGATATATGCATGATATTACTGAAGGAGGAGTTTTAGGGGCGGTTTGGGAGGCTTCTAAGGCTACTGGAAAAGGAATAGAAGTTTTGGAAGAATCTATACCAATTAAAGATGTAACAAGGGAGATTACAGATATTATAGGCATAGATCCTTATAGATTAATATCTAGCGGTTCTATGCTGATTATAGCAGAGGATGAGAAGGTTTCAACAATCAATGAAGAATTAAATAAGGTTGGAATTAAAGTTACAGCTATAGGTAAGATAATAGAAGAAGGTATTATACTAAATAAAAATGGGGAGATAAGCAGTATAGAGCCGCCAGAAGCTGATGAGTTATATAAGGCTTTATCACTTCATAAGTAATATTACATTATGGTTACAAAATTCGTAATTCGTTGACATAATAATTGACTAAATGATATAAATAAAATAGACAAACTTTATTAAGGGTGGAAGGACATAAGGAGGTAGATAAATGAAAAAGTGGAAGATAATGCTGTCTTTGTTTGTACTATTATTTTTATTTAGTCAAATAGGACATGCAGCCAGTAACAAGACAATTCAAGTAAGTATGAACGGTGCTAAAGTTTCTGTAACACAGGTACCCATCATTATGGACGGACAAGCAATAAATACTGAGTTTCCCTCCTTTGTTCATACCAATAGGACACTAGTACCTATTAGATTTGTATCAGAAAGCTATGGGGCAGAAGTTAGTTGGGATCAAAAAACTAAAACTGCTACAGTGGCCTATGGAAACAAGGAAGGAAAATTCACTATAGATAGCAATGTAGCTATAATAAATGGTGAAAAGAGGATTTTAGATCAATATGCTATTCCAAGAATAGCAAGTTTAGGTGGTAATAGCGGAAGAACCATGGTTCCGCTGAAGTTTGTTACAGAAATCTTCGGTTACGAAGTTGGCTGGGATAGTGCAAAAAATGCCCCTTACATTAACTCTAAACAAGATACTAAGCCAGAAGTTCCGCAAGATGGGTCAAGTATAATCAGTAGTATTTCAGTGGGAAAGGGAAGTACAGATAAAAATAAACTGATTATAAATAGCAGCAAAAGTATTGATTATGAAACTATGTTTTTGCAAGATTCCAATAAGCTGATTATTGATATCAAAGATTCTAAATTATCATTGGAAAATACTAAAGATGCTGAAGGAACAATAGATGTAAAAGATAGTATTATTGAAAAAATTCAATACTCACAGTTTTCTAAAGAGCCTAATATTACTAGAATAGTGGTAACATTAAATCAGATAGTAGAACATAATGTTTTACTAACAAATGATGGAAAAGACATGGCAATATCTTTTGGTAATAAGGTAAAATCAATTACAAAAGAATTAATTGATGGTAAAGAAGCTATTGTAATCCATGGTACATCTGAGGTTAAGGTTAATTTCATGAAACTTAAAAATCCAGAAAGAGTAGTAATAGATTTAATGGATTCTGTTTTAGAAGGAAGTACTTACTATAACTATGATTATGATTTAGGATTTGTAAAAGGAGTTAGAGTATCACAGTTTAATGTTGATAATAACTATAGCCCTATGGATCAAATTGTTAGAATAGTCTTAGACGTAAAAGATGGAATATCAGACCCTAATGTAAAAGTGGATACCTATGGAGATAAGATAGTAATTTATCCTGAAAAATCTTTCTGGGAAAACATTTCTTATACTTCAGAAGGTGATAATAAAATTTTCACTATTAACAATCTTGTGGAAACAGATTACTCCGTAAACTATGAAACTGGAAACAAATGGATACAAGTAACGATCCCGACAGATAATGTAGAATTAAATGAAGGGATAGTATCTATAAAAGATGGATTGATAGATGAAATTCAAGTTGTCAAAGATGAAATAGAGACTAGAGTTTTCATTAAATTTAGAAAGAGTATAGAATATGTTCTACTTTCCAGAGAGTCAGACAGTAAAGTTTCTTTGATGATAATGAAGGATGAAAATGTAAAAACTTCTGACAGGCTTATTGTTATAGATGCTGGACACGGAGGTAAAGATCCAGGAGCTACATCTATAAACAAAAGGAGAGAAAAGGATTTAAATCTTAGTGTTTCACTGAAACTCAATGATGCACTCAAAGCTCAAGGATATAATACAATAATGACTAGAGATACAGATGAATTTATTGATTTATATGAAAGAGCTAGAATAGCAAATGATAACTATGCAGATGTTTTTGTAAGTATACATGGAAATTCTCATGATAATAAGTCTATTGCAGGAATTCAAGTATTATATTGTCCAGCAACTCAGTCAGAGAAAAAAGAAATAGATCAGCATCCATTTGCTAAAATCATAATGGACGAGCTATTAAAGGCTACAGGAGCAGTAGATAAGGGTATAATTCAAAGACCTAATCTAGTAGTTCTTAGGGAAACTAAAATGCCTGCAGTCTTAGTAGAAACAGGATTTTTATCTAATTCGGCTGAAGAAAACCTTTTATTCACTGAAGAGTATCAATATAAAATAGTTAATGCCATAATAAAAGGAATAGAAAAATATTTTGAAATGTATTAATATAATAGGCAAGGGTAACCTTGCTTATTTATTTTTAGGGAGGAGAGAATTATGGAGTTATTATACGGATATTTATTTATTTTCTTTGCAAGGGTGGCAGATGTATCTTTAGCCACTATTAGGACACTTATGGTAGTACAGGGAAGAAGGTTACAAGCTGCATTAATTGGCTTTTTTGAGGTAAGCATTTATGTAACAGCATTGAGTAAAGTAGTTAGTAGCTTAGATAACCCTTTAAATCTTTTATCCTATGCATTGGGATTTGCCTGTGGAAATTATTTAGGAATTACAATAGAAAATAAAATCGCTTTGGGAAATTTGGCAACTCAGATTATTTTAAAAACATCAGATAATAAGGAATTAATTAAAATTCTTAGAGAAAATGGATTTGGAGTAACAGTTATAATAGGTCAAGGATTAGAAGGAAGTAAAGAAATATTAAATGTAGCAATAAACCGTAAAGATTTGACTAATTTAAAGAAAATAGTATATGAATACGATAAAAATGCATTTATTACTGTAAATAATATAAATCCTATTAGTGGTGGGTATTTTGCATCTAATAAAAAGTAAGAGATAAATTAATCATAGTCTGACAACTCTTCTAATATAATGTAATAGTATAATCTAGGAGGGTTGATGATGGTAAATAGGAGAATAATATTATTTGGACTAATAATAGTCTTGGGTCTAACGGTATTAAGTATTGGAAAAAACCTTATTAATGACAGGTTATCAGCTAAGGATGACGAAATACAAATCATTAGATCTGATGAAGAAGAAGTAGTCGTAGCTGAAGAAGAAGGCGTAAGAAAGACAGTTATGTATTTTAGAGATGCAGATGGATATTTAGTTCCTGTAATGCGAAAAATTCCTTGGGAGGAAGGAATTGCGAGAGTAACACTTAATAATATGATAGACAGTGCGGAACTTAGAGAAACTTTGAAACCTACTGGTCTGTTACCAGTTATACCGGCAGGTACAGAGATTTTAGGGATGTCTATAAATGATGAAACTGGTCTGTGTAAGGTTGATTTTTCTGAGAATGTTTTAAGTAATCAATCAGAAAAGGAAGAAGAAAGTTTTATTAAAGGTGTAGTATATACACTGACAGAGTTTCCAGCTATTAAAGAGGTTCAAATACTAGTCGGTGGAAAAGCATTACCTTCTTTAAACTATGGAGGAGATATTAGTAAGCCCCTAGCAAGAGAAAATATTAATTTAGTTGGCAAATTAGAAGATGGTCGTTCTAAAGTAGTCGTTTATTATAAAGGAATGAATAATGAAGAATTTGAATATTTTGTACCAGTAACGATACCTACTTTAGCACCAGTAGCAAATGTATATTCTGCATTGGATATTTTATTTGAAGGGCCACCACAAGATATTGGACTATTTTCAGATATCCCAAGAGATGTTATGCTTCATGGAGTAGAAGTAAAAGATGGTACTGCATATGTAGATATATCCTATGAGAGTTACTCGGATTCATCAGAAGATAAAACCTTTAGTGATATAGTAAAAAATATAGGTCTAACACTAAGTCAATTTGAAGAAATTGAGACCGTTGAGTTACTTATAGATGGAGAAACAATAAATACTACAATTCCAGTTTTTGCAAATGAATATTAATTTGAATTAACAGTTAACAAAGAACAATTAACAAGTTTAAATATTATCGTAGGGGCGAGCTAATATGCTCCCCTTTTCTTTTTTTATTTATAGATAAAAAATTCTATATTTGATAAAATATAATAACAGAGTACAAGATTAGAAAAATAAAGGAGTATATAATTAATATGGAAAAAAGAAAACTTGTAGTATCAACAGGCAATCAACATAAAGTAGAAGAAATAAAAAATATACTTGAGGGTTTATCAATAGAAGTAGTTTCTAAAAAAGATGTAGGATTAGGTGATTTAGAAGTGATAGAAGATGGGGAAACCTTAGAAGAAAATAGTTTAAAAAAGGCTAAGGCTTTAGCTGAAAGGCTAGATTATATGGTTTTAGCAGATGATTCAGGATTATTCGTAGATAAATTAAATGGAGAACCCGGAGTTTATTCTTCAAGATATGCAGGTGAAGAAGGAAATGATAAGAAAAATAATAATAAACTATTGGAAGAGTTGCAGGATATACCTTTGAAGGAGAGAAATGCTAAATTTAAAACAGTTATAGTATTAATTACTGAGGATAAGGAGAGCGCAATAGTTTATGGAGAATGTAAGGGTAAGGTGGGATTTGAGCCAAAAGGTAAAAATGGATTTGGATATGATCCTTTATTTACTCCAGATGGATATGACAAAACCTTTGGAGAATTAGGAGAAGAAATAAAAAATAAAATAAGCCATAGAGCAAAAGCATTAGAAAATCTAAAGGAAGCTCTAAAGAATATATTAGAGGTAGATTAATATGAGAATAGCAGTAGTTAGTGACACCCATGGAAATAATAAGGGCATTATCGAAAAGTTATCAGAGATAGAAAAACCGGATATTTTATTTCACCTTGGAGATTATGTAACTGATGGTGTTGCAATATCTAAAGCACTAGGATTTGAAACTATAATAGTAAAGGGTAATGGAGATTATCTTCATACTGAATATAATGAAGATGAGTTAGTGGAGATTAAAGGAAAGAAAATTTTTCTGACCCATGGACATAAATATAATGTGCAGAATGGAATAGCAAACTTATATTATAAAGGCTTGGAATTAGGAGCTGATATAGTGTTATTTGGTCATATACATGTACCTATTATAGAGAAGATAGGAAACATGATTATAATGAATCCAGGAAGCCCTTCCTTGCCTAGAAATGCTACAAAAATAAAAACTTTTGGCATCATAAACATTGGAAATACAATAGAAACAAAAATAATTGAAATAAATTAATAATATGCTATTGACTTTGTATTTAGAACCTGCTATAATTTTAAATTGTTAGCGAATAAAAGATTAAGTGATCACTGAGTATCGAACTATGCGGGTATAGCTCAGTGGTAGAGCACTGGCTTCCCAAGCCAGCTGCGAGGGTTCGATCCCCTTTACCCGCTCCAACTGTGAGAGCACCTATAGCTCAGTAGGATAGAGCAACGGACTTCTAATCCGTGTGCCGGGGGTTCGAATCCTCCTAGGTGCGCCAGCTTAATAATTTAAAATATGGTGGGTGTGGCCTAGTTGGTTATGGCGCCAGATTGTGGCTCTGGAGGTCGTGGGTTCGAATCCCATCATCCACCCCATATTTAACATCGAAGTAATAAAACTAATTTTGCTAGCAAAACAATTTATCATGATCCATTAGCTCAGTCGGTAGAGCACCTGACTTTTAATCAGGGTGTCCCGCGTTCGAGTCGCGGATGGATCACCACTAATGCCTTATAAAGGGCATATGCGGGAGTGGCGGAACTGGCAGACGCGCTAGACTTAGGATCTAGTGTCATTGACGTGGGGGTTCAAGTCCTCTTTCCCGCACCATACATAAAAATTGGCATGAGCCAATTTTTTTTATACGTAATATTAAATATGCACCAGTAGCTCAATGGATAGAGCATCTGACTTCGGATCAGAGTGTTGGGGGTTCGAGTCCTCTCTGGTGTGCCAAATACAATGAGTGGAAGGGTTTTGAGGGTTTTCCAAAATTAGATTTAACCCTTTTTTAACCCTTCTGAAAAATTAATGCATTAAATAATAAAAAAGATTATTCTTTTGATTATTCTTTTAACTCATTCTAAATGCCTGAATTATTCTAGGTGTTTTTTTATACCATATTGAATTTTACCCCTCCTTTTATTTCATAAATATTTACTAAATGAAGATTAATTCATTTTCATCATAATTTAATTCACTGGCAATAAAAATTAAATTCTTATCAGGATTTTAATATATAAACTAGGTAATATTTATCATTCATTGTCTCATCTTTTGTAATATATATAACTTTTCCCTATCGTGGAAAACATAGAAAAATTATTGTTGTTGGAACTTATGATTAGGTAAAGGAATATATGGATCATATATGATGGAATAAAGAAGGAAAACAAAAAGATAGTAAAATATAGAGGATTTATTGACTAAAACGAAATAATTAAGTTCATAATATAATTAAATATGAAATATAATATAATAAATCTCATGGTTATTTCAAAAAAATATATATATTGAAATAAATGCAATTAGATAGTATAATATATTATAGGAGGTTATATTATGAAGAAACCATTTGAGCCTAATTTTTTACCGATAAGTTTAGATAATTCCGACACCATAGAAATACTTAAATTAGAAGGAGAAGCTAGAGCTAAAGTTGAAAAATTCAATTCGATATTAGAGAGATCAGTAATAAAAAAAGAATTACTTATGCTATTTTCTATGAATGAATCAGTGCAATCTACTAAAATAGAAGGTACTCAAGCAAGTTTTAGTGAAGTTATAGAATCAGAAGTAACTGGAAATACAAATAAAGATATAACTGAAGTACTCAATTATTTTGATGCGCTAACAAAAGCACAAGACTTGTTAAAACAAATACCTATTTCTACAAGAATGTTTTATAAGTTACATGAAACTATATTAAAAGATAGTAGAGGACAAAGCAGAAGCCCAGGTTCATATAGAAAAGTCCAAAATTTTATAGGGCCAACAGACAGAAAAGAAGACGCAACATATATTCCTCCAGAAGCAACTTTGGTAGAGAAATATATGTCAAATTTAGAAAAGTATATAAATGATGAATACGAAGATGATTTTGGATATATTTCAAGAGCAGCTATAATCCACGGTCAATTTGAAACAATACATCCTTTCTTGGATGGGAATGGAAGATTAGGAAGAATATTAATAATAATTTACTTGTTAGATAAAGGCATTATATCGTATCCATCGTTTTTTGTAAGCGAAGAATTAGAAAAAAGCAAATATAAATACTATGCTTTATTAAATGGACTAAGATTAGAAAAACCCAGATGGAAAGAGTGGATAATATTTTTCCTAAATTCAGCAATAAAGCAAGCAGATAAATATATAGAAAAGCTGTTATCTATAGAAAGTCTGTATATCGAGATGATGTCTATAGCTAAAGAAAAAAGTATATCTGATGATGCAGTTTTATTTATATTCAATAAACCTATATTTACAATAAAGAAAATGCAAGAAGTAATAGGTGTAAGCTACAACACAGCAAGAAGATATGTAACAGATTTAGCTGAAAGTGGCAAGATATATGGAGATGATAAGCAAAGGAATAGGGTATACAGTTTTTATGATTTAATAGATATTTTATAAATATAAACAATAAGAAAAAGAGCCAGTATGAACTGACCTTTGTCAAGTAGACAGGTAATTTAATTAAAAATTCATGCACAATTGGATGCTTGATTTCGATATTCAATCGGAGTTAAGCATCCTAATCTTTTTTGGTACCTTTGTTCG
>NZ_JAHLOH010000052.1:0-9174 GCF_018917285.1 Tissierella carlieri
AGAAGCTTGGATGGATGAGTCCTGTAGAATACAGACTTAGCCTTTCGGCTGCATAAAAAATAGCGTAGCAGTTCACAAAACTACTACGCTACAAAGTCTAACTTATTGGGGTCACATCATTCTATATGTTCTTTTGTAGAAATCAATGGAGATGTTTTACCTTTAACTGAAGAGTTAATAGCAACAGTCATGGATATGGTAACTAAACTTAATGAAGACGGTATGAGAGTTCTTGCTATAGCTCAAAAAAACAATGTACCAGATGAAAATGTGTTTAGTATTAAAGATGAAAGTAATATGGTTCTTATTGGATATATGGGATTTTTAGATCCTCCAAAGGATTCAGCTGTTTCTGCAATAAAGGCATTATATGAACACGGAGTAGACGTAAAGGTATTAACTGGAGATAATGATATAGTTGCTAAAAAAATATGCAAAGATGTGGGGATTCCTATAGATAATGTTGTCTTAGGTATAGATATAGAAGAAATGACAGATGAAAGATTATATGAAACAGCTTCAAAATCCAGTATCCTAGCAAAACTATCTCCAATGCAAAAAGAAAGAGTTATTTCTATTCTACAGAATAATGGTCATGTTGTTGGTTTCTTAGGTGATGGCATCAACGATTCTCAAGCCCTAAAACAAGCTGATGTAGGCATTTCTGTAGATACAGCAGTTGATATAGCCAAGAAGTCTGCCGATATAATATTACTTGAAAAAGACTTAAATGTTTTAGAAAAAGGAGTTATTGAAGGTAGGAGGGTATTTGGAAATATTGTTAAATATATAAATATGACTGCTAGCTCCAACTTTGGAAATGTATTTAGTGTATTAGCAGCTAGCGCATTTCTGCCATTTTTACCAATGTTGCCAATACAGTTACTTGTGCAAAACTTACTCTATAGTATTTCTCAAATAGCTATACCATGAGATCATATGGATGAAGAATATTTAAGAACACCTCAGAAATGGAATGCTGATAAAATAGGTAAGTTTATGTTATATATAGGACCTATTAGTTCCATATTTGATATTGCTACCTTTGCTATTATGTGGTTTATGTTTAAGGCAAATACAATAGAATTACAGCCTTTATTTCAATCTGGTTGGTTTATAGTAGGCCTTGTATCGCAAACCTTAATAGTCCATATGATAAGGACAAAGAAGATTCCATTTTTACAAAGTAGAGCTTCTACTCCACTTATGATAATGACATTCATAATAATAAGTGTAGGAATATTAATTCCATATACTGAATTTGGAACTTATATAGGACTTGTTCCCCTACCAGCAAGTTATTTTCCTTGGTTAATAGGAATATTATTAGCCTATTCCATTCTTACACAAATTGTTAAAAATATTTATATTAAAAAGTTTAATACTTGGATGTAAATTCCTCTAAAACCCTATTAAATCTAATAGGGTTTTCTAATACCAATAAGTGGGTGTGATCTTCAAATATTATTAATTCTGAATTTCTAATATTTTCCTTAAGATATTTTCCTGCATCAACTGAATAGAAAGTACTTTTTCCTCCAAATATAATTAAAGTTGGTATGTGTATTTTACTCAAAGTATCTCTATAATCCTTTTCTATCATAGATTTCCACATTGAATACATTACATGAGGAGAATTATTTTTCATCTTATCCATTGAAATATTAAATTGTTTTTCACTAAAATAAGGCGCCATGTTTCTTATAAATTTTTCTGCAAATCCTATCCAATTTTCTTTGATTAAACTTAAATCCTTTAATGCATTTTCCATAGTATATTTACCATGATATAAACCTAAATCCCAAGTATTATCATTTATGGCCTTAGGACTTTTATCTACAATACATATTTTAGATATCTTTTCTAATCCAAATAAATTTATATATTCAAATATAACCCATGCTCCCATTGACCAACCAACTAATATTACATCTTTTAGTTCTAGATATCCTATAAACTCTCTTAAATCTAATGCAAATCTCTCCAAATTTAATCCATAATCTGTCCTATCTGATATGCCATGACCTCTTAAATCATAGGTTATTATTTTATATTTCTTAGATAATACTCTTTGTTGTATTCTAAATGAATTATGATCCTCTGAGAATCCATGGATAAAAATTATTGGTAATCCTTCTCCTTTTACTTCATAATATAGTTTCACATTATCACTTGTAGTAAAAAACTCCATCATTATCACATCCTATTTATTCTTCATTAATAATTATATATCATTTAAGTAATTTAAAAAACTTTTATAATATTACTAAAATAAAAATTAAAAGTACAAATCCTATTACCCCAGAAATTGGATATAATGTCGCCACTAAATTGGAGAATCCAAATTTGGCTAATGGAATGGATAGCAAGCAGAATAAGGTTATTATAAGATTCTTATATTTACTCTTAGAAACCTTATTTATAATGCCAAAACCATTAGCTAATGCAGTTGTAAACATGGCAGCCCATAGTATAATTGAATAAAACTTTCTATATCCACTTCCTATATAATTACATATTCTTAGCATCGGAATATCCATAGTAGCTACCTCATCATAATAAACAAGCATGGAACTTAATATAGATAAACCAAGGATAAATAATATTATTCCTCCCGATACACCACCTAAAATAGCTGTTTTTTTGCTATCTACCAATGATAATAGGGACGAGAATACTATGATGATAATTAGGGAATTGGAGCCTAAATATAAAAGAGAGGAAGACAGAAAATTTCCTTTCAGTGTCAAATTTACTCCATTTATATTTGATAAATCATATCCTTCTTTTATATTTAAATATATAGATGTAAATATAATGCCTATAATAAGTAAAGGAACTAACAAAGAGTTAATAAAAGAAAGTCCTTCTAAACTAAATAGAAATACTATAAACGACAAAACTATCATTACAATAATCCCAAGGTTAAAAGATAAACCTAGTTCCTCCTCAAATATTGCACCACTACCTGCAACCATAACACTAAATCCTGTGTATAAGAAAATTGTCATTATATTATCTAATATTAATCCAAATTTTTTTCCAAATAATTTACATATTAATTCCTGAAATCCACTTATTTTATTGTTGAATATCTTTAAAAGAAGTAATCCTCCTATCAAAGAAAATAATATTCCTGATATTATTACTCCAAAAATTCCCTTTATCCCATATACTCCAAAAAATTCTATAATTTCTCTACCAGAAGCAAAACCTGCACCTATAACTGTACCTACATATATTGATGCTACTTTCATCCATTTTCTATTGATTATCTTCTTCATCATCTTCCCCCTTTCTAATATTTAATAATATTAGAATAGAGCTTATCCTATAACAACTTAGTAAAAAAGAAGTTCTACTCCCAGTACGGAGTAGAACCTTATTCTATGCATTATGAATATATTTTAACATCTTGAAGAACATTTTATCTCTTCTTTTTATAGCTTCTTCATCTTTACCTTCTGAATAATCATAGAAACCTTTCTTTGATTTAACGCCTAATTCATTATTATCCATTAATTTCTTCAATACTTCTTGTGGTTCTTTTACATCAGATAAATCATTAAATAAATATGAAGATATATAGTAGAATGTATCTAACCCTCCTAAATCCGCTGTCTCTAAAGGGCCTATTATTGGATATCTAAATCCAGGTCCATATTTCATAGCCCTATCCACATCTTCAAAAGTAGCTATTCCCTCTTCTACTATATTCAATGCCTCTCTAAATACTGCAAACTGTATTCTATTACCAATAAATCCTGGAGCATCTTTTTGTACAACTACTGGCTCCTTATCTATTTTTTTTACTAATTTCAATAATATATCTACAGTTCCACCACTTGTCCCTTCTCCTCTTATTAATTCAACTAATGGAATAATATGAGGTGGATTCCAAAAATGCATTCCTATAAATCTATCCCTATTTTTTACTTTCTTAGATATTTCCGTAATACTAAGACCAGAGGTATTTGTTGCAAATATAGCATCAGATTTAGCTATTTCTTCCACTTCTCTCCAGAAATCCTGTTTTATATCCATTTTTTCTATAATAGCTTCAATTATTACATCACAGTCAGAAAAAACTTTTTTATCTATGGAATATTTTATATTTTTCACTGTATTTTCAACTTCTGATTCTGCCATAAGACCTTCTTCTATTAAACTACTATTAAATATAGATACTAATCTTTTAGAACTTTTTAGAAATTCTTCTTTAATATCAGTTACAACTACTTCATATCCCTTTCGTGCAAATATTTGAGCTATACCAGATCCCATAGTTCCTGCCCCTGCTATACCTATCTTTTTAATATCGTCTATCTTCATCTTGTAACCTCCTTTTAATCGTATCTCCCCATCTAATTATTATACTAGATGGGGAGATATTTATCTCTTATTATTTTTCTAATAAATTCCTAAACTTCCAAGAATTATAGCTGCAATAGTGGCTACCACTGGTAAAGCTACTGAAGTAACAAATATATCTATATATGAATCCTTATGAGTCATACCTGTAACAGCAAGTAAAGTCAATACAGCCCCATTATGTGGAAGTGTATCAAGACCTCCTGATGAAAGTGAAGCTATTCTATGGAAAGCCTCAGGACTAATACCTGTCTCTAAAGCCAATTGATAATATTTTGCTCCCAAAGCTTCTAATGCTATACCCATTCCTCCTGAAGCTGAGCCTGTTGCACCAGCTAAAATATTTACTGCTATTGATTCTGAAATAAGGGGAGAACCTTTTATCCCTAGAAGTAAATCTGTTAATGTCTGAAACCCTGGTACTGCTCTTACTATTGAACCAAATCCAACAGCAGCAGATGTATTTATAATTGCAGTAATTGATGATGTTGCTCCTCCGCTAATGGATTTAGTAAAACCTTTGTATTTGCTAGGATTAGTTATCATTGCCATGATTATACCGGCTAATAAACATACTACTATATCCCATTTTAACCTTTCTATATTTAAAGTTAATATTACAGTAAGCAAAGGTAAAAATGAAAGAAATGGATTTGGAAGTTCTTGTACTTCAGCTTCAGAATTTACATTTCCTTTCTTTTCAGGCTCAATAAAGCCTTCACCCTTAGCTGTAAATCTTTTCTCTCTCCATACAAGATATGCATATCCTCCACCTAATAATATAGCTGAAGCTACTAAGCCCATAATTGGACCTGCTGTAGGTGTTGTGTTAAAATAATCCGTAGGAATTAAATTTTGAATTTGAGGTGTTCCTGGCAATGCTGTCATTGTAAAGGTAAATGATCCAAGGGCTATTGCTCCAGGAATAAGCTTTCTAGTAATATTAGCTTCTCTGAATAATTCTAATGCCAAAGGATACATTGCAAATACAACTACAAATAGAGATATACCACCATAAGTCAATACTGCACAGCCTACTACTACACTAAGGATAGCTCTCTTTGCACCTAGTACTTTTGTAAGCCATTTAGCTATGGACTTAGCTGCACCAGTATAATCCATCAATGTTCCAAATATTGCGCCTAACATAAATACTGGAAACCAAGATTTTGTAAAGCCTACAAAACCAGCCATATAAGTATCTTTATATGCTGGGAGCAGTTCTAGACCGCCTGTCAAGGCTACTACTAATGCACATAGAGGAGCTATCCAAATTATAGAGTATCCTCTATAAGCTAAGAACATCAATAGTACTAATCCGATAATAATACCTAGCATAATTTACTTCCCCCTTTTATTTTACTTGATATTTTATTTATCATTTGTCTTTTAAAAAATCTTATCTTTTGTTTTTTAATAGCCTTATCTTTTGTTTCTAATGAGAATTATTTTATCTTTTGTTTTTCTATTAAAACTTCAGTATTTTTAGCCAGCTGTCCAACCGCCATCTATTGTAAGTGTTGATCCTGTAATATGAGTTCCTGCATTTGAACATAAAAATTTAGCCACATCTGCAATAGTTTCAGGCTCTATTAGTTTTTTAACTGCTGCTTTTTGTAACATTACTTTTTCAATAACTTCTTCCCTTGATATTCCATGGGATACTGCTTGAGCATCAATTTGATTATCCACTAAAGGAGTTCTAACATATGCTGGACAAATTGAATTTACAGTTATTCCATAAGGTCCTCCTTCTAAAGCAGTAGTTTTTGTTAGTCCTGAAAGACCATGTTTAGCTGAAACATAAGCAACTTTAAATTCAGATGCTACTAATCCATGAATTGAATTTAAATTTATTATTCTTCCCCAACCTTGTTCTTTCATTGAATTCCATACATACTTAGTTAGTAAGAATGGAGCCGTTAACATTAAATTAATCATAAAATCCCATTTATCCTCTGGAAAATCTTCTATTGGAGATACTGTTTGAATTCCTGCCACATTTACAAGAATATCTACCTTTGAATATTTATCTAAAGTATAATCGACTAAATCCTTACACCCTTCTCTTGTGCTTAAATCTACCTTAAAATAATCTGCACTTATTCTTTGTGACTCATTTTTTAATCTTTCTTCATTAATATCAGCCATAACTACCTTAGCACCATCTTTAGAAAAAGCTTCCGCAACGGCTAATCCAATTCCACTGGCTGCTCCTGTCACAATACATACTTTATTTTCTAACATCCTTATACCTCCTTAATTTAATTGTTTAACTATTAATATAGCAAAATCCATGCCATTGATTTTTGGTATGAATGTTAGTTTTTTATCTAAATATCCCCGTTTAAATAAAAAAACAAGTATATTTCTCATAAAATATACTTGTTTTTTTATTTTGTTTTTTTAAAAATATAATAATTTAAAGTTAATGTAAGGTTATACTTACATTAACTTACTTTAAATCTATAGAGTGTAAGTTTTTCCTTACATCAAATCTTCATTTTCTAGTTTTTCGTAAATTTTTCTGACAATTCTTTTAATTGTGAGGAAAATAACATTACATATCTATTTCATATTTTGAAATCTTTTCATATAAACTTGTCCTGCTAATATCTAATGTATTGGCAGCTAAAGTTTTGTTGCCATTAGCAATTATTAGGCTATCTATAATAGATTGTTTTTCTACTTCTTCTAAAATGGATTTTAAACTTTTCATCTGCTTATTTCGAGTCATACCTGTAATTTTAGTAGGTAAATGTTCTGGCTTGATTATTGTTTCTTCTTCTAAGAAATTTATAGCCCTTTCTAGGATATTTTCTAACTCCCTTACATTTCCAGGCCAATCATAATTTTTTAAATATTCTATTGTACTCTCTGATATCTTATCTACTCTTATATTTTCTCCTTTTGATATCTTGTTTACTAAATACTTGGAAAGGATAGTTATATCTTCCTTTCTTTCCCTTAAAGGAGGGATTTTTATACTCACTACATTTAATCTATAATATAAATCTAATCTAAACATATCCTCAGATACCATTTTTTCTAGATCTTTATTAGTTGCTGCTATAACTCTAATATCAATTTTCTCTGAATAATTACAACCTATTCTCTCTATTTCTTTATCCTGGAGAACTCTTAATAATTTCACCTGCATATTCATAGGTAAATCACCAATTTCATCTAGAAAGATAGTACCTCCATCTGCAGCCTTAAACTTCCCAATCTTTCCTCCTTTTTTAGCACCTGTAAAAGAACCTTCTTCATATCCAAATAATTCTGATTCTAATAACTCATATGGAATTGCTCCACAATTTACTCTAATAAAAGGTGCATCTATACGTCTACTGTTATTATGAATTGCATGTGCAAATAATTCTTTTCCAGTACCAGATTCTCCTAAAATTAAAACATTTGAATTAGTCTTTGCTGCCCTTTTTGTAAGTTCCTTAAGGCTTTCCATAGACTTACTTATACTTATAATGCTATCTAAAGCATAATTTGCTTTGTTTACTTTTTTAAATTCATCCTTATATAGATTCAATTCTTTCTCAATTTTATTTATCTTCATATATAGGGAATTTAATTCATCTACATCTTTAAATAATACCTTACCTACAGCACCTACTACATTACCATTAACAAATACTGGTATTCTAGTAGCTATCATATTTTTACCATTTATCTCTTGAACTTGGGCAATTTCTGGTATTCCTGTCTTTATTACAATATCCATTCTCGTATTCTCTATAACTTCTCGTACATGTTTGCCTATTGCCACTTCTCTATCTACTCCTAAGAATTCCGCATAAGGATTACTTAACATTTCTATATATCCATCTTTATTAACATAAACAATAGCATCATTTGTGGCTTCCATTACTGTATTTAATAGAGAAGATGCTTCTATCTCATCATCAAACTGTCTAATAAATTCTTTATAAGTATCTAATTTTTGAAAAATTATATAGGCTCCTTCATTAGTATCATTATTAGAAATTGCCTTTTTTATTACAATAATATCTTTGCCATTATATTTTAGTTTCTGGGATTCATGTTTTTTATTAGACTTTAAAAAGGATTTAATCTTAAAATTCGATAGGATATTAGATAGGTTTCTGTTTAGATTATTTTCATCAAATAATTCTAATATATTTAAAGCTTCACTATTAAAAAAATTTATATTACAATATTCATCTACTACTAAAATACCTATGTTTAAAGAATTAGCTAGATTATATAAATTTATCCCGTTATTAGACATTATTTGCCCACTCCTATTTATATTCTAATATAATTATACCATAAATTATATAAATCTAACTTTATTTAAAATATAACACAATAGTCTCGCAACTCAAATCTATTTACTCGCTACGCTCGCATAGATTTGGTCCTAACGGACACTCCCAACGATAAATTCTACATTAAGGTTGGTGCTCATTGCCTTTGACCTACTAAAACTCACTATCGTTCGTTAAGTTAGGTCATCTTCCGCAGTCTCACTGCACAAATTCATTTGCTCATTATCATTCGCATGAATTTGGCATTCGTTGCGTTTGACCTACTAAAGCTCACTATCGTTCGCTAAGTTAGGTCATAAAAAAAAGCCCTACTACGACCAACGTAATAGAGCTTTTTATTAATTTTATGTAGCCTGGCAACTTCCTACTCTCCCAGATCGTTTCCAACCAAGTACCATCGGCGTTAAGATGCTTAACTTCTGTGTTCGGTATGGGTACAGGTGTGTCCATCTTGCTATCGTCACCAGACGAAAACTACTTCTATACAATATTCATG
>NZ_JAHLOH010000020.1:0-7658 GCF_018917285.1 Tissierella carlieri
CGCAAGGTATGCTTTAATGAAAATCTTCTTAGTGATCTTATACTATCTTTTTTTGTCTGTTTATCTTTCTCTATATGTTTATCTTCACTTTTACTTAATTCTGTTTTAGTTTTTATAGACTTTTTTTCTTCATATTCTACTTCTGTTGATATAGTAGTAGCTTTAGCCAATTCCAAGCTTTCAGTTTTCCCTTGAATCGTTTTTCTCTTTTTATTGTTGTTAATTAAATCTATAATAGAAGAATTTTTAAGCTTATTTATCCTAAACATCAACATTATCATAAAGGGAATCATAGATAATAGGATAAATAGTATAAAGTATTTTATATCTAATCCTGAATTAACAGTAGTCTGTGTAGTAGCAGGAACACTTCCTAACAATTCCATCGACTTCTCCATAGCATTATTAAAACCTATATAGCCTCCAATTCCCGATGCTATCATACCATATATAACTAAAGGCTGTATTAAATGTCTTCCACTAATCTTTGATGGAATTCCCAAAGCCCTTTCTATTGCATAATTAAGCTTGTGTCCTTCTATATATACATATATCACAAACCCTTGTATTAATATTAAAAGTACACTAAAAAGCACAAAGTTTATTGCTGTAGCTCTTTTAATTGGAGCAGAAGACTCTAAAAAGCTTTCCACATTATTTATTAAAAAAGATAACTCATATCCTAATTCTTTTAATGACTCTTTATATTTCTCTATAAAAGCTGATTCATCCCTTGCATTTTTTAAAACAAAAGTATATGAAAAAATATTAACAGATACTGGTTCATCCATCCCTTCAGCATATCTGCCAAGTTCTACAGGTATGGTACTATTGGGAACATACATATAAACGTATCGAGATTGGGGGTAAACATTGGAATTAAATATACCTACTACTTTAAAGGGTTTAGGTTCACTGACATAATATGTTTTCCATTCTTTATGGTCCTTTTCTGTAAATAGTTCTGATGTACCATATTCATTATCTCTCATTTTAATATTAAGCTTATCTCCAATATTTATTTTATAGTTTTTGGCAATATTCTCATGTATTATAACTACATGGTTTTGGTTTTCATCATCCTCCTTGCTAAACCAACGTCCTTCTACTAGATAGTAATCCTTTGCACTATCTTGTACTTCCGGCATTGCTGTCATATCCTTAGTACCTGTAAGATAATATGAAAAAATATTTTCATTGATAAAGTCCATTTCCTCTTTGATGATTTTAAACTGTGAATCATCCCAATCTATATGTCCATTATCATCTAGTTCTATATAGAGAGGTCCATCATTATAAAGTGGTTTAGCGAAGGATCCAGTGTCAGCCTCTGGATGAATAAACGTTCTAAATAAATACTTTTTTCCGGGTTCCATTTGAAATAGCTCGTCTATTACATCATCATTGATATATTCAAATTTTTCTCCCGTTACTATGGAGTGGGACAAAAAAAGGAAACGATGTTCCTGATTATTTTTGTAGCGAAAATCTCCTTCTATATAGTCTGGAATTCCTGCCAATATATCTGTAACCTTAACAGCTAATGCTGACCCTTCATAAATGTTCTCAGCATATTGATATTTATACACTTCTCGTATCTCTCCAATAAATATAAGGTCATATACATTTGAACTTAAATTCCCTGCAAAAGAGACATTATCCTTTCTTTTGTTTCTATATAGCCCATCTATTATTCCTGTAGTATGCCTTATATTATCTTCAAAATCTATCATTGGATCACCGGTAATGAGTTCCTGAGCTTCTTTTACATCATAGTTATTCTCATCTAAGGGTAATATTTTTCCAATACTTCTAAAATATTTACCAATATTATCAATCTCCCTATTAACTATGAAAAATTGACTGATACTGGATATAAAGAGGTTTGATGCTATTAGAAGTATGCTTAAGAGAAGTATTCCCTTCAAAGGTCTTCTTAGGTTAGATTTGTTGATTGGATTTTTCATGGATTTCACTCTCCTTATAGCTTGTTTGATATTCTATATACAAGGATTATTATTAATAAAAATATATGTAAAAACAAGTCTAGATAGTATTTAGCCACCTAAACTTGCAATCTGTATGACTTAATAGTAAGTATCTTCTCTAAATCTTTATTTCACTTGCTCAATAGTTCCATCCTTAATTCTCCATACATGGTCTGATTCTTCTGCGATTTCCATATCATGGGTTACTATGATTACACAGAAATCCTGTTGATGAGCTAACTCTTTTAGTATATCTATGATTCGTTCACTGTTTTCATCATCTAAATTTCCCGTAGGTTCATCAGCAAGTATTACCTTTGCTCCTGTGGCTAATGTCCTTCCTATGGCTACTCTTTGCTGTTCTCCTCCTGATAGATTGGAAGGGTAGCGAGATAGCTTATCTCCATCTATCCCCAAAGAATCCAACACCGTTTTTCCTTTTTCTCTTGCCTCTTCTTTTAGTATTCCCTTGTATTCCATAGGAAAACTTACATTTTCCAAAGCAGTAAGCAACGGAAATAATTGAAATGCCTGAAATATCATTGAAACATTATCTCTACGATATTCATCTAAATCCATATCCTTTAAATCATTTCCATTTATAGAGATTTTCCCTTGAGTCGGTTCGTCTAGTCCTGCCATGATAGAAAGCAAAGTAGTTTTCCCACTACCGGAAGGTCCTACTATTGCATTTAATTTTCCTCCTTCAAAGGTACAATTAATATCCTTTAGCACATCTTTATCTGCACCTTTATATCTGTAAAAAATATTTTCCAGTTCTAACTTTGCCATATTGATTTCCCCCTTTATCTATTATTGATTTCATATCTATTCTTTTACCTGAAGCATTTCCAGTGGCTTCTTATTGGTTGCCTTTCCTATGCCAAGTATCAGTCCCGCTGTAGTACCTAGCATATATCCTCCTGTTACCATTATATATTTCGTCAAATCTATCGGATAAGATTTTATGGATATAGCAAATACTGTTATACATGCTATGGCTGTTCCTATTAATACAAGTATAAGATTCTCTCTAAATATATTCCATCTTACTTCTTTTTCCTTTACTCCTAATATTCTTAGAATTGCTATATCTACTGACCTACGTAATACCATTATAAATGCTAATATACCTGCTATTACAATGGATAAGGTAAATGTTACAGGGTACAGAACTTCTAGTAATGATAAACTCTTTTCTAATGGTTCTATTACATTTGTTAGTTCCTCGTCCCATAGCTTTAGCTCCGTTGGAAATTCATTAAATTCATTATCAGAGACTATTCTTTTTATCTCTTTCTTATGCAATATAAGCTCCTTATTCTTTTCTTGTTTAAATTTAAATTCTATCTTACTATAAAATGTTTGCAGTTCAGTAATATCCAATACCCTTATTGGATAAATAAATACTTCCCTTTCTTCATCTACTATGGTTTTTCCGTAATAATCTTTTCCAGTGGAAATTCCTTTAAAAGTTCCCACTATAGTTCCATAAGCTTTTGCTGATAGTTGTCGATGCCGTGAAGCAGGTTCTAAAAGTATCTTATCTCCCAGTTTTAAATCATAATGATCCATTGCTGTTTTAGACACTAATATTGGAAAATCTTCTTCTCCCTTTTCATCTAATACTGTCTTTTCACCATTTTTAGAATATCCTCTAGTATATTCCTTATCAAAATCCTCTAATGAATAACCGTCTATAATAGTTAAATCAGCAAATTCTATAACTCCATCTGAACTATTATAACTTTTGCTGCTAGCATTTATTGTAAATATAGGGTGCTTTATAAAAACATGGACCTTATCCTTTTCTCCTATTTCATATTTTTTTATTACTCCATCTCTATTTATATATAGTTCTTCATAAATCATCGATGCTATAGCTTTATAATCTTCTACTAAATCTGTCTCTATTAGTTTATCTATATGTCTTCTATGGATTGGACCTGTTCCTTGACTTGTAGCTTTATTTTGTTTTACTATTATATCTCCTGTTATAATAGTCTCTTTGTATGCTTTTTCTATAAGTCCATTATTTTTAATGGTTAGGTAATTCATCCACAATAATGAAAAGGTAAATATTCCTGCCAATACTATTAGGAGTATAGATGTTACCTTTGAACGTAAGGTATGATTTAGTGAAAATCTTTTTAATGCTTTTTGACTGTCTTTTGTTAATATAGGTATATCTTCCTCTATGTATTTCTCTTTTCTTTCCTCTTCTTCTTTTACATATACTGTAGCTTCTGTTGACTGTGATATAGTAGTAGCTTTAACCATCTTTATAGATTTAATTTCTTCTTGTTTACTTTCTACTTGTACAATTTTCTTCTTGCTATTGTTGTTGATTAAATCTATTACTGATAAATTTTTAAGCTGTTTTATTCTAAGTAACAACATTATGGAAAATGGAATCATGGATAGAAAGATAAATAGAATGAAGTATTTTATATCCAATCCCAAAGTAACAGTCCTTTGTATATTAGAAGGTATACTACTCAATAATTCAGTTGATTTTTCTATTGCCTTTTGATAGCCTGTATATCCTCCTACTGCCGATGCTATAATGCCAAATATAACTAGTGGTTGTACCAGATGTTTTCCGCTTATATTTGCAGGAATTCCTAAAGCTCTTTCTATTGCATAGTTCAGCTTATGCCCGTCTATATATACATAAATTACAAATCCTTGAATCAGTATTAAAAGCACAGAAAAAACTATAGAACTTATTGTTGTAGACCTTTTAACAGGATCCGAAGCTTCTTTAAAACTCCCTATATTATTTATTAAAAAGGATAATTCATACCCCGATTCTTTTAGAGGTTCTTTATACTTTTCTATAAATGTAGATTCATCCTCTGCATTTTTTAAAACAAAGCTATATGAATAAATGCTCACAGATATAGGTTCATCTAACCCTCCAGTATATCTGCCAAGCTCTATATCTATGGTACTTTCTGGAACATACATATAATCGTAGCGACTTCCAAAATTATTTCGATTAAATATACCAACTACTTCATAAGATTTAGGTTCAGATGTATAATAGTTCCTCCATTCCCTATGGTCCTTTTCTGTAAATAGGAATGAAGCACCATATTCATTATCCCGCATTTTAATCTCAAGCTTATCTCCAATATTTATATTATGATTTTTGGCAATAGTCTCATGTATGATGACTGCATAGTTTTGATTTTCATCATCCTCCTTGTCTATCCAACGTCCATCTACCAAGTAATAATCCTTTGCACTATCTTGTACCTCCTGCATTGCTGTCATATCTTTAGTGCCTGTAATATAATATGAAAAAATATTTTCATTGATAAAGTCCATTTCATCCTTGATGATTTTAAACTGTGGATCACTCCAATCTATATATCCATTATCGTCTAGTTCTATATATAGAGGTCCACCATCATATAAAGGCTTGGCAGCAGAACCTGAGTCGCTGTTTGTATAAACTTCTGTTCTGAATAAGTATTTTTTTCCCTGTTCCAGCTTAAATAATTGGTCAATAACGTCATTGTTGATATATTCATACTTTTCCCCTGTCATTATAGAATGAGATAAGAATAAAAAACGATGCTCCTGATACTCCTTATAGTAAAATTCTGATTCTATAAAATCTGGAATTCCAGCCAATATATCTGTTACTTTAGCCTTTAATATTGTCCCTTCATAGATATTGTCAGCAAGTGTATATTTATCTACCTCCTTCAACTCTCCAATAAATATAGTATCATTTACATTTGAACCTGGCTGGTTTGAAAAACGATTGTCACCTCTTTTATTTCTATATAATCCATCTATTACTCCTGTAGTATATCTTTTATTATCCTCAAAATCTATCATTGGGTCACCTGTAATTAGCTCTTGAGCTTCTTTTACATCAGAGTTATTCTCATCTAACGGTCGTATTGTTCCAATACTCCTATAATGTTTCCCAATATTATCTATCTCTCTATTGACTATAAAGAACTGGCTGATGCTGGATATAAAGAGATTTGATGAAATTAATAATATAATGAGAAGGAGTATTCCCTTTAGGGGTCTTCTTAGGTTAGATTTGTTTATTGGATTCTTCATGGATTTCACTCTCCTTATACTTTACTATATTAAATAAAATAATATATAATCACGTGATTATCTGATAATTGAAAACAATTATTAGACTCTCTTTAATTAATTGTAAGTCTAGGTAGTTAAACTACCTAGACTTACTAAACCTGTATGCCTTAGAAATGATTAACCTCTCATATATGAAGCATCAGCAAGAACATGTAGTAGCTGTTCATTCATACTCATAATTAAAATTTTATCAATTATTTCATCTTCAATTTTATTTATCTTTGCTAATACTATGCTCATGCTTGTACCCCTTTACTATTTTAATTAAAGTGTATTTCATAATAATTTTATTGTCAGCTAACTTTTGTACATATTTTTAAAAAAATTTGGCTTTATATATAGAGAGAGGCATACAACTCAATAAATTAAAATAATCAGTGAATTAATTAATTTTCCTTCTATCTATTATTGATTTCATGCCTATTCTTTTACCTGAAGCATTTCCAGTGGCTTTTTATTGGTTATCTTTCCTATGCCTAGTATCAGTCCTGAGATAGTACCTAATAAATATCCACCGCTGACCATTACATATTTAAACATATCTATTGGATAGGATTTTACAGAAATAACAAATACTGTTATACACGCTATAGCTGTTCCTATTAACACCAACATAATATTTTCACTAAATAGATTCAATCTTACTTCTTTCTCCTTTACTCCCAATATCCTTAGAACTGCTATATCTGTTGACCTGCGTAATACCATTATAAATGCTAATATACCTGCTATTATAATTGATAAGGTAAATGTTACAGGGTACAGAACTTCTAATAAGGATGTATTCTTTTCTAATGGTCCTACTACATTTACAACTTCTCCATCCCATAGTTTTAACTCAGTCGGGATTTCATTAGATGAATTGTCGGAAACTATTTTCTTTATCTCTTCCTTTCTTTCTATAATCTCTTTGTTTTTCTCTTGTTTAAATACAAACTCCATTTTACTATAATAAACTCCTCTTTCAACGGTTTTCAATACACTTAGTGGATAGATAAAAAGTTCTTCATCTATTGGAGAGTATCCATCATTATCTTCACTACTACCAACCCCTGCAAATGTCCCTACAATTGTTCCATAGGCTTCCATTAATAATTTTCGATAGTTTGGATCTGGTTTCAAAGATATCTTATCTCCTAATTCAAGTTCATAATGCTCCATTGCCTTATTAGATACCAATATAGGGAAATCTTCTCCTCCCTTTTCATCTACAATAATTGTTTCAAGACCTTTATAACCTCTAATATATTCCTTATGAAAATCTTCCAATGAATAACCATCTATAATATTTAACTCAACAAACTCTATAACTCCATCAGAGCTATTGTAGCTTTTGCTACTAGCTTTTACTACAAATTTGGGAGGAGATACAAAAACATGAACTTTATCCTTTTCTCCAACTTCATACATTTCTATAACCCCCTCCCTATCTATATATAGTTCATCATAAATCATTAATGCTGTGGCAGAATAATCTTCAACTAATTCTGTTTCCATTAAGTTATTTATATGTCTTCCACTAATTGGACCTGTTCTTGTATC
>NZ_JAHLOH010000024.1:0-6930 GCF_018917285.1 Tissierella carlieri
CTCCTTCGATTAAGTTTGGTTGGTCAGACCTAACTTTATTATATCAAAGGAGGTTTCTTATTTTCTGTTCACCGCTGAAAGCTCTTTGGAACCAC
Source organism: Tissierella carlieri (assembly GCF_018917285.1). Classification (NCBI taxonomy): domain Bacteria; kingdom Bacillati; phylum Bacillota; class Tissierellia; order Tissierellales; family Tissierellaceae; genus Tissierella; species Tissierella carlieri. The sequence goes on from NZ_JAHLOH010000024.1 coordinate 96, forward strand.
CCGCTTAGCGGGTGGTATTCATAAACAATAATTAATAGTAGGGATATGCTCCCTACTATTTGTTTTTGCCCTACTAAAGATATATGGGTTCTCTATCTTCTTTTATTATCACATTATTGTATCTAAGAATTTGCTTAGTTCTATCTCCATCTCCTAGAGAATCCAAATAAACAATTTCTTCTGGCACTATCTTTATAACTTTTATATCCTTTTCTTTCTCCATTACATACGAGTCAGAATATTGATCTTTGGCCTCTCCAAAAATTCCATTATCCATTAGACTAGTTACTGCTGTACCAAATATTTGTACCCCTCTAATTTGTCTATAGTTAATATAATCTGTATTAACTAATAAACAGACATTAGGATTTTCTGCTATTGCATTAAATTTTTCTCCACCTGCTGAAAGTATAAAAATATTCATATTATCCCCTACAAAATACTGAACAGGACTACTCCTTGGTATATTATTCATACATGTAGCAAGAGAACCCTCCTTATGTTCCTTGAGAAATTCAGCTATCATAATTTTCAACTCTTCTGCTGACACTTTTTTATTATTCACCAAACCACCTCCTATAATATTCTTAATGCTTGTATAACTTTACTTTTACTCTCTCATAGCTATTATTTTACTTTTTTTGTAAATTATTCTTTAAGATTATTAAAATAAAGAATATAATGATAATAATGATAACAATAAAGTTAATGTATAAATGCTAAGTTATATAAGGAGGTCGTAATGAATAATTTTGAACACAATCTAGAGAAATATGCTGAACTAGCTGTAAAAGTTGGTGTTAATCTAAAAGAAAAGGAAGGTCTTATAGTAACTGGTAATGCCGATACCTTACCCCTTGCAAGATTAATAGTAAAAAAAGCCTATGAAGTAGGAGCAAAGCATGTAGAGTTTCAGCTTGCTGATGATGAAATCAGCTTATTAAGGTTTAAATACGGAAAGGATTATGTATTTGACAACTTCCCAGAATGGAAAGTAAGCTCCTTAGAGGCTATGTATAAGGATAATTACCATCATATATTTATTCTTGCATCTGATCCTGAACTACTAAAAGATATTGACGGAGAAATAGTTGCTAAAAGTCAAAAATCAGCTTCACAAGCAATGGCTCCTGTAATGAAATACAGAATGACCGGGGTCACTAAATGGAATATAATTGCTATGCCGTCAGTTTCATGGGCAAAATCAGTATTCCCTGATTTAGATGAGGAAAATTCCATAGAAAAACTTTGGGAAAATATCTTTGCTGCTACTAGAGTTGATCAAGAAGATCCCGTAAAGGCGTGGGAAATACACGATAAAAATCTTAAAAAGTATAGAAACTTCTTAAATGAGAAACAATTTGAAAAGTTAATATTTAAAGGTCCTGGCACAGATCTAGAAGTGTATTTAGCCGATGAACATTATTGGATGGGTGGAGCTAAAGAAAGTCAAGCTGGACATTCTTATGTTGCCAACATTCCTACAGAAGAAGTATTTACTACACCTCATCGTTTAAAAGTCAATGGTACTTTAAAGGCTACAAAACCTCTTAGTGTAAATGGTAAAATTGTAGATAATTTTGGATTTATATTTAAAGATGGTAAAGTAGTAGACTTCTATGCAGAAAAAGGATATGACGTGTTAGAAAAGCTCTTAGCAAATGATGAAGGAGCTAGATACTTAGGCGAAGTTGCTTTAGTTCAAGATGATTCTCCTATATCCAATACTGGTATATTATTTAATGAAACTCTATTTGATGAAAATGCTTCCTGTCATTTTGCCTTAGGTCGTGCTTATGCTTATGCTATGAGAAATGGCTCCAATATGACTCAAGAAGAATTAACGGCTAAAGGTGCTAATTTTAGTTTAATCCATGTGGACTTTATGGTAGGTGGACCACAACTAAATATTACTGCATATGAAAAGAATGGAAACGTAGTTGAATTATTTAAAGATGGAAACTGGGTATTTTAGATAAACAAAAAATAAATTCTCATTTTAGGTAAGAATTAATCTATAATTCAAACCAGAAATGAGAATTTTATTTATCATTTTATTATTAAATACTTTTCCTTATGTTTTATTATTTCAATTTCACCATATATTTTAGTGAATACTTCTATAAGAAACTCTCTATCTACATTGGTAGTATAAAAATCAGCAAATTTTTTCTTATCTTTTAAAACTATTATTTTATCACAATAATTAAGTGCCATATTTGGATCATGTAAAGTAATCAATCCAGATTTATTCTCGTTTTTTATCACTTCTCTTATTTTAGATAAGACCATATGCCTATTGTTAAAATCAAGAGCACTATCTGGCTCGTCAAATAACATAATCTCTGAGTTTTGCATTAAATTTCTAGTTATTATAATAAGCTGTTTTTGCCCTTCACTTAAATGAAGAAAATTTTCCTCTGCAAATTTCTCTATTCCCATTTTTTTCAGCATATTATAAGCCATCTCTCTGTGGTCCTTTGTAGGAGATTCAAATACTCCAAGATATGGAGTTACACCCATTAATACAACATCCAATACCTTTGTATCATAAACTATACTATGTCGTTGAGGCATGAAACTAATATGTTTTGCCCTTTGTTTCTCACTAAACTCATAGATATCCATACCATTTATTAAGCATTTACCACTCTTAGGTTTTAGTAATCCACAAATCACTTTTAGAAGGGTCGTCTTCCCTGTTCCATTTAAACCTAGAAGTGCAATAAACTCATCACTTTTCATAGTTAAATTAATATCATCAACTATTAACTCTTTATCATACCTTGCTCTTATATTTTCTACTTTCATCAAATCCATTATAATCCTCCTATTTCAAGCGAGTCATTAGATACGCCAGATATGGTGCTCCGATAAAGGTAGTCAATATACTAATAGGAATCTCACTGCCTGCCAAACTTCTTGCAAGACAGTCTGCTATAATTAAAATTATGCCTCCAATAAATCCACTTAAAATAGTCGTATGAAAGTCATTTTTCTTTGTGATCATTCTTCCTATATGAGGAGCTATTAAACCTATAAAATATATTAAACCAGTAATACAAACAATACTAGCCACCACTAAAGTTGCAGCTATGATTACACCTAAACGTATCAATTCCACAGAAATGCCTAAACTTTTCCCCTCTTCATCGCTCAGAGACAATACATTAATCTGCCATCTTAGTAAAATAAGTATTGTTATGCCTATTAGAAAAAATGGTAATATGGATATTACCCTTTCTTTTGTAACTCCTGCAAAACTTCCCATTGACCAAAATTCTATTGCTGCCAACTGACGCTCTGGATCTGCGAAAAATTTTAACATCATTATTAAACCTTGGGTTATAGAGCTAATTACAATTCCTGAAAGTACAAATGTTGAAATTCCTTTATCCTTTGATATCTTAGTAAGCCCTATTGCTGTAAATACTGCCACTATAGCACCTACAAAGGCAGATATAGCTATAGTGAAGGTTCCACCTGCAATAAAAATAATAGCTATGGCTGCTCCTAGATTTGCACCTGATGCAACTCCTATAATGTCTGGTGTTGCAAGGGGGTTTTTAAAAATAGTTTGATATACACTGCCAGCTATACTGAGCCCTATTCCTGCTATGGTAACCATAATGTTCCTAGGAAGACGAAGAGAGAAAAATACCATTTTTACAGTAGGTTCAACTTTACCACCAAAGATAATTTTTAAGATATCACTAATATTAATAGGATACTTACCTACTCCTATTGATATTAGAAAAACAGCCCCCAATAATGTGGAGGCTATTAAATATTGTATAAACTCTTTATTATGATTTTCTACCAATATTCTATCATTAACATTCATTATTTTATAATATCTTCCTTATTTATTTCTATATCATAAAACTCCTTATAAAAATCAGCCACATCTTGTTTAAAAGTATCATTTGAGTAGTCCTCTTCATTTAATATACTTGTCAGCCACATTGTGCCTAAAATACTTGATGGTATAGGCGCATCCCATGCTTCAAAGGAATCTGGCATTACATAAACTCGACGGTTTTTCATTGCAGATATTGCAGATAATTTGTTGTTATTTATTATGTCATCCTTTGTATAATCAGCACTAGGTGCTATAATAATTACATCTGGATTATAAGCTAATAGCTGCTCATAGGAAATCGTAGCCCAATAGGTATCCTCTATATCAGAAGCAACGTTGACCCCCCCTGCTGTTTCTATCATATAGTTTTGATACATTTTCTTTGGTGCAGTAGAAAGAAAATCACTATTTCCTCCCAGATAAACCTTCTTTTGTTCTTTATTTTCAGTTATCTTCCCAATTTCTGAAATCTTTTCATCATAATAGGATATTAATTTTTCAGCTCTATCCTCAGTCCCTGTAGCTTTCCCAATCATTATCAAGGTTTCTTTTAATAAATTCATATCTTCAGGATTTACTGCTATTACATTTATACCTAGTCCCTCAAGGCTTTCTACTGCTTCTTTTAATTTGACAGGTAAAATTACAAGATCTGGCTCAAGAGCAATGCAGCCTTCTAAATCAAATTCTTTTGCAGTACCTACATTTGGAAGCTCCAGAAACTCAGGTGCTGCTAATGCATAAATATTTCTTGATTTTGCCTTTGCTTCTATACCTACTACATTATCTTCTAGTCCTAAAGCTATCATCATGGATGTAGTTATGTAATAACCACTTACTATCTTTTCTGCACTTTTGTCAAGTATTATTTCTCTTCCAAGATGATCTGTTATAGTGATACTTTTACTTTCTTGTGATTGTTTCTCTATTTCTTCTGTTTGTAGCGTTTCCGATACATCTCCTGTTCCTTCGTCCAGTTTAAGCTCATCCTTTGGTTTACAACCTACCATGGATATAGTCAATATAATAGCTAATAAGATCAAAATTCCTCTTTTACAAAAACTCATTTTTATCTTCCACACCCTTTCCTAGTCAATTAATATACTGTTCTAGTTGCCTATATCTGTCCATCATCAACATATGTAAGGTATATCATATATAATTTTTCATGTCAATATTTTAACTATCCTTTTAAAATTATCTATAACAAATTTTCAAGTATAGATTATCCTAATTTAAAAAGATACTTTTTAAATGGTATAATCCTTTTTAAGATGAACTTTAGGAGGCATTTTTATGGGTAAAATAATTTATATAAATCTTACAAACCGAAAGATTATTAAAAAGGAAAAGAATTTTTCTGACTATGGCAGAGGTCTTATTGCAAAAATTATAAATGAAGAAGTTTCTCCAGAGACAGAAAGATTAACAGATGAAAATGCAATAGTATTAGTTCCAGGGCTTTTTTCGGGAACTCTTGCACCTAGTACGGGAAGACTAATAGTAGGTACAAAGAGATCAAAAGATGAAGGTATTCAAATTTCAAATTTAGCGGGAACTATATCACAAAAGTTAGCATCATTTAATATAGATGCTATTGTTATATTAGGGAGAAATACGGATAAAATCCCTTTAACTATAGTAATCGAAGAAGACAATATTACTTTAAATACTATAGACAGCATTAAAGAAATGGAAGTCTCTCATACTATAGACATGATACATAATCTTTATGGAAAAAATTGTGGAATCATTGGCATAGGACCTTCAGGAGAAAATTTATTGCCAATATCAACCTTATTTAGTACATACCCAGAAGGTAATCCTTCATTCTATTGTGCTAGAAATAGTATTGGTGATGTATTTGGACATAAAGGCATAAAAGCTATAGTTGCCAAGAATAAAGCTTATTTTAAATCCAATGTATTGGATAAAGAAAATATGAAACAAGCTTCAAAGTCCTTATCTAGAATCATAATAGAACATCCTATCTGTGGTAAGGCTCTACCCGGACTTGGCTCCATTACTTTAATGAAAATGTTAAAGCAAGGTAAAAATATTGATGTCAGTCAGGTAAGTTCTAAAGGAAATAACAAAGATACAGAATTTAAAATAAATAGAACATGTTCTCCTCTTTGTGTAGTGGGATGCTTAAATAGACATGCTAAAACAGGTGAAGATTATTATTCTGCTCCTACTGAAAGTGAAGCTTATGCAGCATTAAATACGTCATTTGGTATAGATGATAAGCACTATGTAAAAAACTTTACAAAAAGATGCTTTGAACTAGGGATAGATTGTATTGAATTTATATTTAGCTGTAATATTTATTTTAATCTTCAAGATATAAAAGGTACTACGGAAGAAATGGACAAAGCTCTAGAAGAAGTTAAAAATATGACATTAGCAGGTAGAGTACTAGGTAGCAAAACTTCAGGTATATATAATTTATTTAGAGAAAAAGAAAAGTATAAAGATATGGTAACAAGGCCCTCTATAACAGAAGAAGATAATTTTAATATAGATATCCAGTCAAATGCTGTTAAATTACTAGGATTGTCGGACTTAGACTATCTATACGCCTATATAATTGCTTTAGAGAATCTTGGTTTCTGCTTGTTTGCTTCCTTTGCTTTTATAGATAATGATGAAGCCTTAACTTTATTATCAGATATGTATTTCTACAAAACAGGAGTAAGAGCAAGTGAAAAAGATATTTTACAGTATGCACTTCAAACAATAAAAAATGAAAAAGAATACGAAAGAAAAGTAAAATTGACTAATGTGTCTAAGACCATTCCTGAATTTGTAAAAGTATTATATAGATATTTCCATAAAAACTAAGAATTATTCTAATCGAGTAGGGAAAAATAAATTTTCCCTCTCACACCACCGTACTTACGGTTCCGTATACGGCGGTTCAATTAAATCTAACATTACGCCTGTGTTCATAGTAATCTAATGGACTGACTA
>NZ_JAHLOH010000010.1:0-4504 GCF_018917285.1 Tissierella carlieri
TTTAATTCAAATAAACCAATTCTACACCAGCTATCCTCTTTTTTCCAAACTCTACCAGTCTCATCAATTACATTACCATCTTCATCAATATAATGCCCATATTCATCAAATCTTTTATTTTTCAGGATCAATTCCCCCTATAACAGTATTTTATTTAAAATTCTGATATTTTATAAGAAAAGATGTGAAAATCTTCCTCTCACATCTTAATTCCAGTCCATTCTTTTTTTATAATAAAAGTACATGAGAGTATTTCCATTATTATTCTTCCCACTCTTTTTCTCCTGCTATAGGTTTTTTATTTGAATCCAATATTTGTGGTTCATAAGGTGATAGAACATCTATTATTGAATTAGTTCCTATTATACAGAAATGCTCTAAATTATCTCCTTCAACTCCGCAGCTATCCTTTATAATAAAATCCACATATTTAGAGTCCATAATCTTAAAGAATGTCCATCTATGGTTATTTTTATCTAAATTTATTAAATTTCTTGCACCGTTATCACTAACCATATAAGATACATAACTTCCTGGCCAATGTATATATATGGTTTCATATTTTTCATTCTCAGAGTCTACAACTGAATCTGGCACTAACTCTATAAATAATCCTTCTATTAAATCTTTTATAGATATAATATCATACATAGAACATAAATCACTATACTCAGCAGGATACCATTTCTCTAGTTTATAATTCTCATTAAATTTAGTATACATTTTAACACTCCCATTAATTATACCTAATCTTTATTGTTTTTCTATTTGTTTTTTTAATTTCCAATGTAACTCTACCATCACTACTATCCTTTCTCACATTTATAATCCTTCCATCAGGTAATTGTCCTACCTTAGTTCCATTAGATTTTACTTATATCTTACCCTTGTTTAGCTTATTAAAATCCTTTTCTGCTTGTTTATATCCACCACTTCCTTCATAAATTTCAGTATCTCCTTTGGTATCCTTTACTTTCTTTTTATTTTTAAGAACCTCTTCAATCTTTTCATTGGATTTTTCTGTACTATTATCTTTGTCTTTACTTACCTTAAACTAACTAATTTTCTCATAATCTCATATCTCTCTTTATATTATATTTTTTATATATATTTGGTCAACTGTGTTATTTAAGATATCTTAATTATCCTCATATTACCAAAATCAATTTTCTTTACAATACTCCTTGACTAAACAACACTCTATTCCACATAAGCTACATATTTTTACAAAATATGTTATTCATACAGATATATATGTCGTTTATCCATTTAGTATTTAAAAGTTTATGGTTTATGATATTATTATCATCAATAATCGTTTTAGGTGGTTGAAATGATTTTAATTGACAGATTGCATAGATATTTTCAAAGGGAATTTAATCTTTGTGAACTTGATAGTATTAAACTACGATATTCTTTGGAGATTATTATAGGAGAAGTTTCAAAATTTATTATATTAATTGTTCTGTTTTGGATATCAAGTAAGGTAATTGATTTTATTTATTGTTCTTCAGTTTTATTGGTTATTAGATTATTCACAGGGGGATTACATTTTGAAACCTATGGTAGATGTTTGATATTTAGTTGTATATGCTCATTTTTAAGTCCATTTTTTATTAAAATAAAGTTAACATATATAATTCCTAAAGAAATTGTAGCTATGGTAACTATATTCTTTAAAGCACCATTCATATCTATGTTCCAATATAATAATATGGATACTAATAAAACAAATATATTTAATATTATATACTTGAATACCTTATTGTCCATAAGAACATATCTATATAGATAGTTGAAAGGTATATATTTACTTGCTAAAATAACACCTAAGAATCCTATAATTTGGGCAATAATTCCATTTGTAAAACTTAATTTTATATCTATAAATAAAGTTTGCAATATACTCACAATCATAAATTGAATCAATAAGATAATTATTATACAAATTATACTTATGTAAATGGTTTGTCTAATATCTTGCTTATACAATATAAATATAATAGTCATAATTAAAGCCAGCGCTATTAGAATATTATATTTACAAGATAAATATCTTCTACATAATGCCATTAATACTGAATATCTAATAAAAATACATCATAATTAGTATACTTTGCATATTCTAAAGCTTCTTTGGCATATCCAGTCATGGTGATGTTTATTTTGCCGTTTATAGAGTTTATCATTGCTGCCAGTCCATTAGCAATTACTATTTCATCCTCAACAATCAATATATTAGCCATCTAAATCACCTCATATTGTTAAACTATATAATTTTGTTATATTTAAAAGTATAGAAAACTTAAATATTCTTACTTCTTTTCCACCATATCGAAAGATATTTATCTATTAATTCTTCTGTCACCCCATGACCATCCTAGCTCGTCCTAATAGCTTAATTATACCCTATAATAAAATCTAAAAAAGTAAAAGGAGCAAAAGAAATCCTTGATTTATTTCTTTTACTCCCTCTATGTACCTAACTTTTATATAATATTCTAGAAATCTTCTGCATAGTACGAACTTCTAACAAGTGGTGATGAGGCCACTCTCTTAAATCCCATAGATAATGCAATCTCTTTATATTCATCAAACTGCTCTGGGGTAATATATTCTACTACTGGAATATGAGCTGTAGTAGGTTGTAGATATTGACCTAATGTCAGCATATCACAATCAACTTCTCTTAATCTTTTAAATACATCTATTACCTGTTCCTTAGTTTCACCTAAACCTAGCATCATACCTGATTTAGTTTTCATCTCTGGTCTTGTTCTTTTTACATAATCAAGTAATTCTATTGACCTCTCAAATATTGCCATAGGCCGAACCTCATCATATAACTCTGGTACTGTTTCTACATTATGATTCAATATATTTGGCTCTGAATCTAAAATAATATCTATCAATTCTTTATTTCCCTGCATATCTGGTATAAGTAGTTCAACTGTTACCTTTGGAGTAGTTTTTCTTATCTCCTCTACAACTCTTGCAAATTGGTTAGCTCCCTGATCCTCTAAATCATCTCTAGTAACTGATGTGATAACTGCATGTCTTAAACCAAGTTTAGCTACAGCCTTAGCTACATTTTCAGGCTCATCTGGATTTACTTTATCTGGCATTTCTCTAGTTACATTACAGAAAGTACAATTCCTAGTACAATTTCTGCCCAGTATCATAAATGTAGCAGTTCCTCTCTCATAACATTCCATCCTATTAGGGCAATTTGCCTCATTACATACTGTATTCAAAGAAAGATCCGATATCAAAGAATTTACCTTGTTTGATACAGTTCCTCCTTGCATCTTTACTCTAATCCACTCTGGTTTTCTTAAACGCATACATATCCCTCCATATTTGATTCTATATCCAGTAACCCTTCAATAAACTCTTTAACTGATAAACCTCTAATGTAATCATCTATGTTTATTTGATTTAAAACATTTTCTAAATCTTTTATACTATGCTTTATCCCTATTAATCTTTCCTCTAACTCTTGTATATTCTTCTCTCCAAAAAAATCCCCATAAATAGAGATATTCTCAATTTTACCATCTTCAACCTCTAGATAGTATTCAATTACTCCGCTTGGATATTTAACAGAATTTTTATATCTATAATTTGGGCTTTTCCCATAATTCCATTCCCAGGTTTCAAATCTCTCTCTAACTATTTTATTAATTTCTTCTAGATCTTTTTCATTAAATTCATATATTGTTTCTATACCATGGGTTTTTATTACATAGTTTTTCAGGTATTCTCTAAACTCTAGTAGTGTCATGCTCTCTTTCATATGATCGGCGATATTCGTAACTCTTGCCCCTACTGATTTTACTGATTTATCAACAAATTTTATAGCCTTGGATTTTAGGGCTAGGGATAATTTTGACATATCACAATCATATAGAAGAGTTCCATGGTGAAGAAGCTTGTCCTTCTGAAAATATTGGGCATTTCCAGAAAACTTCTTCCCATCTATTGTTATATCATTTCTACCCGTAAATACAGCATTGACTCCTAATGATTGAAGAGCATTTATTACTGGCATTGCAAACTTTTCAAATCCATTTTTTACTTGGCCATCTGAAGAATTTCTATAAGTAATAAAAGAAAAATTCATATTACCTAAATCATTATAAACCGCTCCTCCTCCTGATAATCTTCTAACTATTATAATATCATTTTCTTTAACATAGTCTAGGTTTATCTCAGATAGAGTATTTTGATTTCTACCAATCAATATGGAGGGTTTATTTATCCATAACATAAATACCTCTTCATTAAAATTATTCATTAGATATTCTTCTGCAGCATGGTTAAAAAAAGGATCATTGCTATTATTTATTACATATATCATTTTATATCCTCCTATTGGTATAATCCGTTTTGTAAACTTAAATGAAAATTGAGGACTCCAACCTCTGTATGGTACAATGTTTTTGCTAGAAAACAAATACCTCCCAGAAAGGATGAAGTCCTCATGCAAAAAATTGTATCAATA
>NZ_JAHLOH010000002.1:0-3868 GCF_018917285.1 Tissierella carlieri
TTATCAAGACCTAATTTTTAAAAATAGGTAATTAAGGAGAAATGAATATATTATACATGTATAATATATTCATTTCTCTTATATTTTCTTATAGATATCTCCATAACTAATTTTTAACTGTTCCTTTAGTTGCTCATTTTCCTCTTCTAACTTTTTTATTTTTCTTTTGAGGCTTGCAATTATAGCATCTTTATTATTATCATCCATTTCCCTTTTAACCTGTTTTGGAGTAGGTACTTGTGATTGTTGCCGCCTTAAAGTTTCAATTCTTTCTCTAATGTTAAGATTACTATATAAAGTTGCTTTAGAAACTCCTGATTCATTAGCAACACTATTAAAATTAATGTTCTTATTTATTTTAATAAGTCTTTTTATAGACTCATCTACCTTTCTTTGAGTATCAGCCCTTCTTTGAGCATGTAATTGGTTTAAGTGTTCTTTACGATCATAACTACTCATTATTTATCACCACTTTTTTTATTAATCTATCTAATTTTCCATATACAATATTTCCGCTATATACAGTATCATATATTTCTTCATATAGGTTTAAAAGCTCTTCATTTTCTCTAGCCATATCCTCACGATTATAATATTTAGCCTGTTCTATAAGAGATCTTGTAGCATTTATATGTATTTCATATTTCTTTACATCTCCTTCAAATATACCCACTGCTAAATCCTTGCATGGTCTACCTCCATTACAAGTTAAGCAAGGTGGTTGCTTAGCAAAATTACATTTTCCTTTACTTCTCTGTAAACAGGTTCCATAAGGAGTATCTATGGAGCTTAATTTATGATTAGTCCAAAGCATATCAAGAATATCTTCAGGAGTATCTCCATGCGTTTCTTCATAAAGTTTACCTTCAATATCAAAACTGAATATCCCTTGATTTATTACATTGTCAAAGACTTTCCTCTTATTATCATCAAGAAGTCTTGCATATCTCATTGTCATTTCTGGCGAAGCATGAGCCAATAATTCCTGAACAGTTAATATATCAGCACCACCATTTAATACTTTTATAGCATAGGTATGTCTAAAGGAATGGTTTTTAAAGTGATACAAATGACCCATTTCATCGATTATATTATATTCTCTTGCAAAAGCGTTAAGATTGTTCCGGATCCAATCCTTTGAATAAGGTCTGCCTTTTCTGCTGCCATTATATCTAACAAAAATATAATTTTCAGGATTGTTATCCTCATTACTATTTTGCTTAGTATTATTAATTAAAATAGATAACATATTAGCCAATTCATCATCAATAGGTATTCTATGTCCAATTTCATAAGTTTTTTCTATGTCAGTTTCTACCCAGTATTTATTATTAAGCTTAACAAGACAATCTTGTTTTAATCCCAACACATCAGATATACGTAGTCCTGTTTTATACATTACCCAGATGACAGGAATTACTTCTTTATGTAGATTATTAATATTATTAAACAACTGGTCTAAAACATAATCTGGTATATATTTTATTTGTTTATACGACTTTTTATTTAAAGTTGGTTTGTCATCTGGAAAGATAAGCATCCTAGCATTTTTAATAGGAGCAATAGAATACTCTTTTATTTGAATATCAGATAAAAATTTTTGAATACTAGTTAAAGCTCTAATTTTATAGCTTGATACATTAGCATCTTTACGAGTTAATCTATTTACTGTATAAGTATTTAGCCATTCTATATACTTCTCTATATGTTCTCTGTCTAATTTTTTTAAATCATTCCAAGTAGGTTCTAATTGTAGTATACAATATATAAATTTTTGAATAAAATTGAAAACATGCCGTGCAGTTCCAATAGTGAATTTATGATTACTTAATAGCTTCTGCTTAAAATATCTTTTTATTTCTGTTTTAATATTTTCATTCTCTATTGAGGTAAAATCTATTAGGTAACTAGTAGATGATTTATTAAAGGTTAAACCATACTTTTCAAGATTTTTTATATCCCAAATATCCTTTTCCCACTCTATTCTTGTATCTGTAAGACTAAATAACTCCTGATAAACTTGATTTAATAGGTATGCTATAGTGGTTTTGCAAGTACACTCTTTACCTAAACTTTTTTCATACCTCGTTACTAAAGTTTTTATACCCTTATTTTCAAGCCAGTCTATCCATTCAAAATTTGCTTTATCTATATCTAAATCAAGTATGGAATTTAAATTAGGATACTTTTCATTTATAAAGTCTGATAATCTTTTAAACATACTATTTTGGTTTACAAAAGCATTACAAAAAGACCATTCAGTTTTGAAAAATCTATGATAGATTATAAACTTTATTTCTTTATTTATATTAGGATTATTGAATCTAAAAAATATATTTTTATTTTTGTACTTATATTTCTCATACTGTTTTTTAAATTGTTCTATGCCACCAAAAAAGTCTATATGCCAAGCATCATTATCTATAAAATATGTTGTTCTAACTTCCTTATAGGTTACTGAACCGTCAATATTAATAAGCTTTTCCTTATAACTTGATATGGTATCAATAATTATTTGTTGATACTCTATCACGCTGTTATATCCAAGTAGATTTAAAGGATTCATCATTAGAATTTACCTTCCTCGTTTTTATTAGTAATTATCTTAAAGACTGGCTGTGCTATTTCCCAACTTTTTCTTATGTCCTCATCTGAAGGATGCAGATATAGATTCATAGTAGTTTGTATTTGGGAATGACCTAATCTTTCTTGCACCTGCTTAATATCTTTTGTCTGTCTATAATACATGGTAGCATGTGTATGTCTTAAAAGATGGGGATAAATTCTTATTCCAGTTTTCTTCTCCAGCATCTTAAATAGAGAATTAACATTAGAGTAATCCATGGGTTCTCCACATTTTTCACCTTTTATTTTAATAAATACAAAATTAGTATCTATTTCTAAATCGTCTAATATATCATACATGTAGTCATCAAACAAATCCATTAACTCTTGCGATACATGAATTTCTCTTTCTCCTGTCTTTAATTTAGAACCATTAACAAGTTCTCCTCTATCCACTAACCTGATTTTATGACCATTTTGATAATCACAAATAAAATCTTCAATAAATAGTGATAAGGCTTCTCCAATTCTTAGCCCTGTTTCAAATAATAGTCTAATTAAAAAACTATCCCTTATATTTGTCGTTGCAGTGTATATTTCTTCTACTTCTTCTTTAGTAAGTACCTTTAACTTTTTTCTTGGTTCTTCAATTTTTAAAATATTCCTATTTATAGGTTTATCTTTATTCACATGATATAAAAAGTCTTTATAAATCCTATTTTTCCCAATAAATATTTGTTTCATAAGTTTATCAATCATGTCATTATTTATTTCTTCTGTTCTAAATAGATAGTCATAGAAATTAGTAACTGCTGAAATAATTAAATTAACTGTTCTTTCTGTTCTCTTTGATTTAGTAGGCATTATACCGACTATTTTATTACTTTCATAAGGATTTCTTAGCCAACCAACAAAATCAGATAAATCGTTAATATTAATTTCCCGATAATCTTTTTCTACTTCTTTTAAAAATTCAAAATAGAGCTTTAAACTATAGCAGTAAGTTTTCTGAGTGTTACTACTTTTTTCTGTATTATCAAGATATTTAATATATTTAACCACTGGAATTACTGGTAAACCATCATCAAGTAACATGTATCCTTTTTTATTTTCCTGTAATATGACTTCCTGCACTTTCAAGGCTATCCTCCAACACTCACTATTTTATTTACATTTTATTAAATATATTATACTATATATACTAAATAGATATAGTTAATTTAATAATTTCACTTTATAAAAAATATAGTGAATAAATAGTTATATTAAACTATCTATTCACTATTAATTATACTATATTTAA
>NZ_JAHLOH010000036.1:0-2968 GCF_018917285.1 Tissierella carlieri
CGCAAGGTATGCTTTAATGAAAATCTTCTTAGTGATCTTATACTATCTTTTTTTGTCTGTTTATCTTTCTCTATATGTTTATCTTCACTTTTACTTAATTCTGTTTTAGTTTTTATAGATTTTTCTTCTTCATATTCTACTTCTGTTGATATAGTAGTAGCTTTAGCCATTTCCAAACTTTCAGTTTTCCCTTGAATCGTTTTTCTCTTTTTATTGTTGTTAATTAAATCTATAATAGAAGAATTTTTAAGCTTATTTGTTTTAAGCATCAGCATTATAACAAAAGGAATCATAGATAATAGGATAGATAGTATAAAGTATTTTATATCTAATCCTGAGTTAACAGTAGTCTGTGTAGTAGCAGTAACACTTCCTAACAATTCCATTGACTTCTCCATAGCATTATTAAAACCTATATAGCCTCCAATTCCCGATGCTATCATACCATATATAATTAGTGGCAATACCAGATGTTTTCCACTAATTTTTGATGGAATTCCTAAAGCTCTTTCTATTGCATAATTAAGCTTGTGCCCTTCTATATATACATATATCACAAATCCTTGTATCAATATTAAAAGTACACTAAAAAGCACAAAGCTTATTGTTGTAGATCTTTTAATAGGAGCAGAAGACTCTCTAAAACTCTCTATATTATTTATTAAAAAAGATAACTCATATCCTAATTCTTTTAATGGCTCTTTATATTTCTCTATAAAAGCTGATTCATCCTCTGCATTTTTTAAAACAAAAGTATATGAACTAGGATAAATAGGCATTGACTCATCTAACCCTTTAGTAAATCTGCCAAGTTCTACAGGTATGGTACTATTCGGAACATACATATGAATGTGTATATGGGGGTAAACATTGGAATTAAATATACCTACTACTTCAAAGGGTCTAGGTTCACTTGTATAATAGTTCCTCCATTCTCTGCGGTCCTTTTCTGTAAATAAAAGGTCAGAACCATATTCAGAATCCCGCATTTTAATTTCAAGCTTATCTCCAATATTTATTTTATGATTTTTGGCAATATTCTCATGTATTATAACTACATGGTTTTGCTTTTCATCATCCTCCTTGTTAAACCAACGTCCTTCTACTAGATAGTAATCCTTAGCACTATCTTGTACTTCCGGAATTGCTACCATATCCTTAATACCTATAAGATAATATGAAATGATGTTTTCATTGATAAAGTCCATTTCCTCTTTGATGATTTTAAACTGTGGAGCCTCCCAATCTATATGTCCATTATCATCTAGCTCTATGTAGAGAGGTCCATCATTATAAAGTGGTTTAGCAAAGAATCCAATGTCACCGGATGCATGAAGGAATGTTCTGAATAAATACTTTTTTCCCGGTTCCATTTGAAATATCTCATCTATTACATCATCATTGATATATTCAAGTTTTTCTCCTGTTACTATGGAATGGGATAAAAAAAGGAAACGATGTTTCTGATCATTTTTGTAGCGAAAATCTCCTTCTATATAGTCTGGATTTCCTGCCAATATATCTGTAACCTTAACATCTAATGTTGACCCTTCATAAATGTTCTCAGCATGTTGATATTTATACGCTTCTCGCATTTCTCCAATAAATATATGATCAAGTACATCCGAACCTGGTGTATTGAAAAGAGCAGGATTATTTCTTTTATTTCTATATAACCCATCTATCACTCCAATAGTATGCCTTATATTATCTTCAAAATCTATCATTGAGTCACCAGTAATAAGTTCTTGAGCTTCTTTTACATCAAAGTTATTCTCATCTAAGGGTAATATTGTTCCAATACTCCTATAATATTTACCAATATTATCAATCTCTCTATTAACTATGTAGAACTGACTAATACTTGATATAAAGAGATTTGATACAATTAATAATATAATGAGAAGGAGTATTCCCTTTAGGGGTCTTCTTAGGTTAGATTTGTTGATTGGATTTTTCATGGATTTCACTCTCCTTATACTCACAATATTAAGCAAAATAATATATGATTACGTTATTATCCTATAATTGAAGACGATTGTTAGGCTAGCTTTAATTAACAGTAAGTCTAGGTAGTCAAACTACCTAGACTTATTAAACCTGTATGCCTTAGTCTTAGGAAAAATTAGCCTCTGTTATATGAAGCATCAGCAAGAACATGTAGTAGCTGTTCATTCTTCATACTCATAATTAAAATTTTATCAATTATTTCATCTTCAATTTTATTTATCTTTGCTAATACTATGCTCATGCTTGTACCCCCTTTACTATTTTAATTAAAGTGTATTTCATAATAATTTTATTGTCAGCTAACTTTTGTACATATTTTTAAAAAAATTTGGCTTTATATATAGAGAGGGGCATACAACTCAATAAATTAAAAGAATCAGTGAATTAATTAACTTTCCTTCTATCTATTATTGATTTCATGTTTACTCTTTTACCTGAAGCATTTCCAATGGCTTCTTATTAGTTACCTTTCCTATACCAAGTATCAGTCCTGCAATAGTACCTAGCATATATCCTCCTGTTACCATTATATATTTCACCAAATCTATCGGATAGGATTTTATGGATATTGCAAATACAGCTATACATGCTATGGCTGTTCCTATTGATACCAATATAAGATTTTCTCTAAATAGATTCCATCTCACTTCTTTTTCCTTTACTCCTAATATCCGTAAAATCGCTGCATCCGTCGAGCGACGAAGTACCATTATAAAGACTAATATACCTGCTATTACAATTGATAAGGTAAATGTTACAGGGTATAGAACTTCTAATAAGGATGTATTCTTTTCTAATGGTCCTACTACATTTACAACTTCTCCATCCCATAGTTTTAGCTCAGTCGGGATTTCATTAGATGAATTGTCGGAAACTATTTTCTTTATCTCTTCCTTTCTTTCCATAATCTCTTTGTTTTTCTCTTGCTTAAATACAAACTCCATTTTACTATAATAAA
>NZ_JAHLOH010000001.1:0-2588 GCF_018917285.1 Tissierella carlieri
TAACTGGTATAATAACAAAAGAATAAAAGAAAAATTAAACGGCCTGTCACCTATTGAGTATAGGCAACAAGCCGCATAATTAATATTATCCAAAAGTCCGGATTAAAGGGTTCAGATCAAATTGTGGAGAGCTTTCGTATTATTATTATTATTACAATATATTGGAAGATGGAAGAGTAAAGAGGACTCTAGCTAATCCGGCAAAAGGTAAGTATAAATGGGAAGTGGGATATGGATGGGGAAATGTGGATAGCTGTATAATAGATATGCATGAGCCCATACTAACTGTAGATATGATAAAGGAAATAATGGATTACATTATAGAAAACTATAAAGGTATAATCAATTGTGTAATTATAACTATTTTTAATGTAAACTTGATATATAGATATGAGGATCGTGAAATATATGATTATTATGAAAAGAAACATGGAATTGTAATTCTTGAAGATTTTTAATTGTTAAATGAGAAATAGGGTGATTTAATGGATGAAGAATTAGAGAAAAACATAATAAATCAACATTATTCAGAGGAGATATCTTTACAAAAAATAGCCTATAAATATAATTACCGAGATGATTTTTACTTCAATAAAGGTGAGACCTTAGAAAGCTTAAAGGACTATACAGATATGAAAGCGATTAGTATCAATGATGACTATATTGAAGAAACAATATACTATGGAATCGAAGAAATAGAATATAATTGCAAGGAAGATATGGTTAGAGAAAAGACTAAACGTATGGGCAAGGTAGATAGTGAAATTATTTATGAAAATATATATGACGAAAAATTCAATTTGATTGAAAAAAGACTTAATAGACACTCTATAAATACAGGAGATGATGTTGTTATATACTTATATGAAAATATATATGATGAAAATGGAAGGTTAATGAAAGCACTAAGCAAAGATGAAAACGAAGAAATATATGGAACGATAGACTACGAATACGATAATAAACAATTAATTAGAAAAGAAGAAAAATATAAAGGAAATTACAATACAACTCATTACTATTATTACAATGAAAAAGGTATTCTTTATGAAGAGACAGTTATTATAAGTGATGAAATCTCATGTTATTATCAATACAATACACTTGAAGACGGAAGAGTGAAAAAAAATCTGGTTAATCCAGCAAGAGGCAAATACAAGTGGAGATTTAAATATGATAAAGAAGATATTAAAAATTGTGAAGTATATATGCATGAGCCCATATTAACTGCAGATATGATAAAGGAAATAATGGATTATATCATAGCAAACTATAAAGATACAATTGATTGCGTAATTATAGATATTTTAAACATAAATTTGCTTTACAGATATGAAAATCCTGAAATATATAATTATTATCGTGATAATTATGGAATTGTAATTCTTGAAGATTTTTAATTGTATCTATGGATAGAAAAGAAGGGAAAGTGATTTAATGAATAAATGGCTGGAAGTTTCAATGGAAGAGGATAGATACGGAAATTGTATAAGTGCAGAAGAAAAGGTAGATATTTATATAGATGTAAAAGAAGAGGATAATTATATACTTCCTGTATATAAGGATAATCACTATATTACCAACACAAATACTTATTTTTATGAAGGACTTCATTATCAGCATAATATATTTTATTATAAAACCATTGAATTAGTATACAATGAAAAAAATGATTTAATTAGAGAAACAACAAAGAATGTAGATGGCAAGATTACAAAAGAAGTATTATGCGACTATAAATTTGATGAATTTGGCAATAAAATATATGAAGCAGTAAGAACTAAGATAGATAATGAGTATCAGGAAGAGAATGAAATAGTATATACATATGATAACAAATATAATGAATCTGGACAATTAATAGAGAATACTAAAGCTATAAAAGATGGAGAAACCATATTTATCAAAAAATATAAATATGAGAACAATAGATTAGATAAGATAGAAACCTATGATATCAATAATATTCTATATGAAACTTCAGAATTTTACTATGACAATAGTGATAGCCATGAAGAAAAGAGATTGTCATTTGGAGAGTTGTCTTATTATAATCAATATACTTTACTTGAAGACAAAAGATATAAGAAGACTATGTTAAATCCAATTAAAGGTAAGTATAAATGGTCTTTAGATGCAAAAAACATGGGAATGGGAATAGTCAATATTAATATATTTGAACCCATATTGATAGCGGATGTAGTTATAGAAATACTAGAATATTTAACTGAAAGCTATAAAGATAAAGTTGAATCTGTGATAATAAAAAAACATGACAGTATAAATATTGATATATTCAAAGAAGATTTAGAAAGACTGTATCAGATTTATTATGATAAATATAAATTAGAAATTAAATATTTTTAGTTGAGATAATTTGGATATATTATTTCTCAATAATATTCTCCATATTTCAGTTAATTTAATGTGCTCCTCATGACCACAAAAAGTCATGAGGATTTTTATTGTTTATGAATACCACCCGCTAAGCGGGTGGTTCCAAAGAGCTTTCAGCGGTGAACAGAAAATAAGAAACCTCCTTTGATATAATAAAGTTAGGTCTGACCAACCAAACTTAATCGAAGGAG